>JAACZQ010000166.1 GCA_009996675.1 Chitinophagaceae bacterium | reverse complement strand
GTGTAGCGATGCCTGTAGATTCGTTATAGGTAAATACCTGACTGGAATGCTTTTGCCGGCTACTGTGACAGGAAAAAAGCAGTAAGGCGGTGAGGAACAGCAGCCCGAAACTATTTTGCTTACGGTAATTATTGTGTTTTTTTGTGAACGGGTAATACCACATCATGCCCCGAATATCCTATTTTTAAATGATGAATACAAAGTATCTGCTATCGCTGCTGCTGCTCTTCAGCACTACCGCATTACTGGCCCAGGATGAACCCCTCACCCGTGCCGATACCCTGCGTGGAACCAATACCCCGGAGAGAAGCTGGTGGGATGTGTTGCATTATGCCATATCGGTTCAACCCGATTACCGGAAAAAATTCATTGATGGTAAAGTCACCATTCGTTTCAAAGTATTGAAACCCGGCAAGCGTATGCAGATAGATCTGCAGGAACCCATGCTACTGGTTCGTGCTGGCACAACCCAATACCCCGCTTTACCATTCAGTCGCGACGGCAATGTCTACTATATTAATTTTCCCAAAGAGCTTGCGCAGGGCTCTGTGGTTGACCTGAAGCTGGTGTATGAGGGATTACCGCGTATTGCCATGCGTCCGCCCTGGGATGGTGGCTGGATTTTTACGAAAGACAGTCTGGGACGCCCCTGGATGTCGGTTGCCTGTCAGGGACTTGGCGCCAGTGTATGGTATCCCTGTAAAGACATACAGTCTGATGAGCCGGATCAGGGAGCGGCTATTTATGTGAGTGTCCCCGATTCACTGGTGGCAGTGGCCAATGGCCGTTTGATGGAAAAAAAGAAACTGGGCAATGGTTATACTTCCTGGCATTGGGAAGTGAAGAACCCCATCAACAATTACAATATCGTACCCTATATTGGTAAATATGTCAACTGGACTGAAACCTATTCCGGCGAAAAAGGCAAGCTGGATTGCAGTTACTGGGTACTGGATTATGAAGCAACACAGGCCAAAGAGCAGTTCAAACAGGTGATACCCATGTTGCAATGCTTTGAAAAATGGCTGGGGCCCTATCCTTTTTATGAAGATGGGTATAAGCTGGTACAATCGCCCCACCTGGGAATGGAGCACCAGAGTGCTGTAGCCTATGGCAATAAATTCCGGAATGGCTACCTGGGTCGTGATTTATCCGGTACAGGATGGGGATTGAAATGGGATTATATCATTATCCATGAGAGCGGACATGAATGGTTCGGAAATAATATCACCAGTAACGATATTGCCGACATGTGGGTACATGAAGGTTTTACCGATTATACCGAAACCCTGTATACCGAGTGCCTGAGCGGCCGTAAAGCAGCCGATGAATACAATTTTGGTCAGCGTAAAGGTATCCGCAACGAAAAACCGGTACAGGGTGTTTTTGGCGTGAACCGGGAAGGCAGTGGTGATATGTATCCCAAAGGGGCTAATATGCTGCATACCATCCGTCATGCCATTGGCAACGATGAACTGTTCCGCCAGACCCTGCGTTTACTCAATCAGCGTTTTTACCACCAGACAGTAGATGGTAAAGATATCT
>JAACZQ010000165.1 GCA_009996675.1 Chitinophagaceae bacterium | reverse complement strand
TGTTATGGCTGCAATCGGTAGACAGTACCGGGCTGCTGCATTTTGAAGTATTGGGGAAGACAGGCCATTGGCAGGTAAAAAGTATGGCGGGATATGAACTGGTATCGAAAGGAGCCGACAGTTTTCCATCGGTGCTGATCGTACGTCCCCTGTCCAATCAAATCAACAAAAGCATCCGGCTGATCTATACCGGCCCGGCCTATACCAACCAGTTTGGGGAACGCGGACAGAGCGGTGATTTGTTCGGCTATGACTCTTTTGAACCGGGTAACCGATGGGATGTATACTGGTATCGCTGGGATGAAAACCATGCCCCGCTCCTGCAACCGGAAGCATTCAACCGGTTGATTGCCGATACCAGTGCGGCTGTGTTCAAACTGCACAACAGCCCAGCCCTGGATTATACCTGGTGGGGCGCTATTGGCAAGCAACTACCGGCCGATTCCTTTGCTACGGTTGCCACTACTACCCTGGATATACCGGCGGGCAAATACCGCCTGGGTATTACAGCCGACGATATGGTCAAAGTGCTGGTGGATGATAAACTGGTAATTGATGCCTGGACGGGCACAGCCGGGCTGGATGAAAACACCTATCATGAACAGGTGCTGGACCTCACTGGTGGTAAACACCAGATCACCATTATACATACAGAAAATACGGGGCTGGCTACATTGATGTGGTATTTCAGGCCCTTGCGGGAGCCGAACGGAAAGTAAAATTCTTTTGGGTGAAATAGCTGAAGATCACCACAAAAAAAGTAGTGGCTATTTTGGATAAAGTCGGGTACCAGCCGAATACATCTACAAAGAGTTTCAGGAATCCATAATTCAGGAATAAGCAACCCAATACAACCACGAAATATTTGATCAGCTGCTTGCGTTTGGTAACGCTGGTTTCCTGGAATACCACATAGCGGCTGAGGTAGAAGCCGGTGGGAAAAGTAACGGTAAAAGCAGCCAGGAAGGCGGCGATATGCGCACTGATGGTTATGAAGGGCAGGTGAACAGGTGATTTCCGGAAGATAAAATTATAGCTCACAAAAAACAGGGAGATATCCAGCAGGGTATTAAACCCACCACAGGCCGCATAACGGTAAGTCTGGTGAGGCATGAACCGGCGGAAAACAGGGTAAAAAAAGTCAATCACCGATAAAATCAGGCTCCGGATATGTTCGTGCAACTTTAGCATTAACCTGGCAAAGGTAGCCCTTAATTAATTACTTTTGCCACCCGAAAACGTTAAGAAAATGCGTGTTGCAGACCAGATCAAACAAGCCACAGCGGCAGCCATCCGCCAGTTATACCAAACCGATTGGCAGGCGGCAGATATCCTGGTAAACGAAACCAAACCCGAATTTGAAGGGGACTATACCGTGGTTTTGTTTGCGATGGTAAAGCAATTGAAAAAATCACCCGATGCACTCGGACAGGAACTGGGCAGTTACCTGGTAGCAGAAAACCCCACCCTGTTCACCGGTTTTACACTCATCAAAGGTTTCCTGAACCTGACCATTGCCGATGGATTCTGGCTGCATTTCCTGGCAGAAGCCTACCCCAATGCCGCATACGGACAAACTGCGCCACGCGGTGAGAAAGTAATGGTGGAATACTCCTCCCCCAATACCAACAAGCCCCTGCACCTGGGTCACCTGCGCAATAATTTTCTGGGCTGGAGTATTGCCGA
>JAACZQ010000164.1 GCA_009996675.1 Chitinophagaceae bacterium | reverse complement strand
TTTATGCAACAGCCTTTAAAGACGCTTCTTTTCTGCAGAAATATGGAACAGCACTTGGCCGTGAATTGCCTAATCCTACACTGGAACCCGAGCGTGTAAAGAATTTTGAATTGAGTGCATACTGGCAGGCTTCGCAGGCGTTTACCATTAATGCTTCAGCTTATTATGCCAATTACAGTAATGTGGTAGGTACGGTACTGGTTCCGTATAATGGTGGTACAACCGGACAGTTTCAGCCCATCGGACGGCAGCGTATTGTGGGTGTGCAGATGGAAGCCAAGTACAACTGGCATAACTATACGTTTACCGGTAACTATACTTATACCAATCCACTGGATCGGTCAAACGGTTTGCGGATCAGTGATATAGCGGATAGTCGTGTAAACCTGATTGTGAATGCTAATTTCCTGAAACACCTGAATGTAAACTGGCGTGTGAATTATATCAGCGCCCGCAGAACCGGCGCAGGAACATCCGGTAGCCGGAATCCCTTTACTCTGTTTGAGTCTGTTACGACACATCACCTGACGGTTGGGTATGATGAAATTCTGAAGGGTACTACATTGATGTTTGGTGTAACCAATTTATTTGATAAAAATTATTTTGATCCTGGTGTGCGAGAAGCCACGGGTATTTACGCTTCACAATTACCCCAGGCCGGTCGGGTATTGATGGCGAAAATTGTTTTTAAACTGTAGTTAATAATCGGGTACATGATATCAGGCGAAGCCTTACGAAGATTGTTCAACATTCACAAGGGAGAAGAAAAGCCGGTAGGACTACTGGTTTCTTATTCTTTTGTGATGGGTATCGCCTACGCTTTCCTGTTTACCATTTCTACAACATTGTTTTTGAATGATTTTAAGGTAGGGATGATTCCCTATGCTTATATGGCTGGTGGCGTACTGAGTTACCTGGTATGGGTACTGTATGCTTTCTTTGAAAAGCGGGCAGGGTTCCCATTAAGATTAAAAACAGGTACATTATTCCTCTTAATTACATTAAGTGCGCTCGTATTCGGGTACCTGTTTACGGCCAGTAAAGTATTTGCTTTTCTCCTGTTTGTATGGGTGAATGTTTTCCTGTTTATCAATGGAGTTGGTTTTTGGGGCATTGCTTCCAAATTGTTCAACCTGCAGCAGGGGAAAAGATTGTTTGGTCTGGTTGGCTCCGGCGAAATATTTGCCAAAGCCATCAGTTTCCTATCGGTGCCGGTATTGGTTAAGTACACACCCGCTAAGAATCTGCTTTATGTATGTATAGCAGGCTTATTGCTTTGTCATTTGCTGATGACAAGAATTATCGCGCATTTTCGCGATAAGCTGGAAGTGAAAAAAACGGTTGGTACGGCTGGTGAGGGAGAAAAGGGGAAGGGCTTTCTGGAAATATTGAAGAACAGATACCTATTGTATATGTTCATTCTTGCCATGTTACCATTATTTGCTGCCTATTTTGTGGATTTTATATTTCTTGATCAGACCAAATTGCAGTTCAAGAACGCAAAACTGGTGAGTACATTTCTGGGTTATTTCTTCGGGTTCATGGCAGTGTCTGAGTTTGTATTGAAGACTTTTATTTCAGGCCGACTGATCACCCGTTATG
>JAACZQ010000163.1 GCA_009996675.1 Chitinophagaceae bacterium | reverse complement strand
GTCTGCTTACACTGCCGCTGATGTTATTACTAACCACATTGTCGGCAAGTATTTATGGTAGTTTGTTTGGCATAACAGCTATGTTTTTCTCTTTTATTGCGTTGAGTAAGTTATTCGTTCGGATATTCCGAACTGCATTTCTCGATCCTTCATTCCAGATCCTTTACCAGCCGATTCCAGTAGCAGAGCGGTTATCTTTTCAGAGTAAAATAGAAGGAGTACCCAAATCGCTGGGGAATGTATTTGCAGGCGTGGTACTGGCTGTTTTTGCTAATCTGAAATCTTTAACGACAATACATTACAATTTTATTCTGCTGGCAGTATTGGTATTCTGGGCATGGATATCCTATAAATTATACCATGAGTACCGGCATTTATTAAAACGGTTGCTGCAAGGGAAGCGGGTAGCGGGTACGAAAGAGGTTGCCAGCGTTTTTACAGAGGAAACGGTTGAACAGGCATTAGACGTTGTGACTGCTGCAGATGCCGGTATACACAGTTGGCGGCTGGTGAAAGAAACCTGTCTCTTTGAATGGCAGGATATCGCTAAACAGGTCTTAAATAATAACGAATACACTGTAGGAAGTAAAAATCTCCTGTTGGAATTTCTGATGCAGACTGGCGGAGATGATCGGGTATCTGCTATATTGGATGACTGGATCAAGCATAATCCAGATCACGCACTTGTGGCGAAAGCTAAGGAAACGCTGAAGCTGTTAATAAATACTGCAGGAGCCGTTAATACCGAGCGTAGTAAATGGTTGCAAGCCACGGCTCCGGAGCAACGTATGGTTGCAGCATTGTCTACACCGGATATAACAGATGAAAATGTATTACGTCAGCATATTACCTTATTAAAAGACCCACAAC
>JAACZQ010000162.1 GCA_009996675.1 Chitinophagaceae bacterium | reverse complement strand
CAGGTTCCAGTGTAGGATTAGGCAATTCACGGCCAAGTGCTGATCCATATTTCTGCAGAAAAGAAGCGTCTTTAAAGGCTGTTGCATAAATGGCTTTGAAGATGAAACGGCCCGGACTATACACAACCGCTACCCTCGGATTGAACACCAATCCGTACCCTCCATGCTGCCTGATCTTATTATAGTCAAGTCGTGCACCGAGTATCAGGCTCAGATTTTTTCTTGCCTGCCAGGTACTTTGTGAGAAGAACCCGATATCATAGGTCCGGAAATGGTTGGTTCCCAGCAACCCCCTCGAATTAACCAGTCCCGTTTCATCCGGAAAAGGAGTGGTTGATTTGGCATAATCACCCTGTATGAGACTACTGCGCATTTCAAGTCCGCTCATCACATCAATTTTGGACGAAGGAGTCCACAGCAGCCTCATTTCATTTTTCAGCTGGTTGGAAGTCCGGTACCAGTAGGTGGTAGTAATTTCCGGATTTTTATTGGTGCCGAGTTCAAAAAAACTGAATACGCGGTTATAAAAACCACTGAAATTTTCAAAATTGGTATTACCGTCCACTGCATGTATACGATAAGATGTAACATTGGTAAATACCATTTTATCGCCCAGCCTCCTTTCATAGTTCATGAAGAAATTGGTATTCCAATATATCCACCGCATGCCATTAGGTCTGAAATAATAAGCACTATCGTTATACCAGGGCGATGAAGCTTCATTGGTTCTCCAGGTTTCTACCCCAAGCGTCAGATCTGACACTTGTATTTTGGCTTTCAGATACCAATCCCTGGTTCGTCCGTCCATACCACCATTATTGGCTGAGATAGCAGCCTGATCGAGACTGGCGGCCCTCGATGCACCGGCCGCTGTTAACAAGAGACTCGTTGCAACAGAACCCGTATAGTTGATGGTATAATATGGATTGGGCGAAACCGTATCCAATCTTTTACTTTTAACATATAAATCTGCCAGATACTGACCCGCGGCATTGGTACCGGTGAGGTTCATTACATTAGCATAATTTATGCCAGCCGTGGTATAGTTTTTCATATCCCAGTCCTTATACCCCGTCAGGTCCTGCTCGTTCGACGTGAACAGTCGACCGGTTAAGGAGAAAGCTACATCTTTACTACGGGCGCTTATTGTTGCATCGAAATTGCGGGTATTGTAGGTACCCAGATTCGCATGCGCTACAATACCAAAATTTCGGGTCCGGTCCATCATTTCAGCTGCGGTCTTGGTAACAATATTAATCACACCCAGAAATGAGTTGGCACCATAAATGGTTGATGCAGGCCCGTAAATAACTTCAATCCTTTTCAGGTTTGAAAGCGGGTATTGTCGAGATATGGTTGCATTATCCGATGCCAGATCATTCTGTTCAATACCATCCACCATTATCACCGTACGGTCGTTGGATGTAGAGCGATACCCACGCTGGTAAATACTCGAATAACCTGCTCCCCTTCCCTTGGATATATCAAAACCCGGCAAATCGTGAAATACCTGTTCCAGATCCTGATACCCTCTTTTCCTGATATCATCCTCTGATATGATGGTCACGCTAGCCGGTGCTTTCAAGACATTTTCTGCTTTTTTAGATACTGAAGTCACAAGCAGCCCCTGCCCGTTCAGCTTCAATTCTGTGATCATACGAATAAACCGCTGGGGATCATCTACAATATCCGGTTCGAATGCCGGATTCAAATTGAGTATGGCCTGCGCCGCATCAAAAGCAGCCCCAATGGAATCTATGGCAAGCTTGGTGAGTGTAATCAGTTTATAGGCTTTTATCTTTTCCTGCTGCGAAAATCCATGCCGAATACAGTTGGACAGTAAAGGTTCTACTTCATCAAAATGACCGGCATCATACCGTTTACGCGCTTCATCAAGGGCCACACCACAGTCCGAAGCCTGTTGCGCAACAGCTGTCAACTGTCCTGTTATCATGACTATCAGCACTAAGGTAGTTGCTAATCTCCATCGCTTCATTTGTGTCATCATTTCAGTTTTTATTTACCTGATTGTTGCGCAGGTTTTTTCATAAGCAATATCTTTCCCTACAAACGCATCCCACTCCTCAGCAGTCATATTCCTCCTTACCAGATTACATATCCTGCCGATCAGCTGCTGCTGATTGATATTGAAAATACGTACAGTCTTATCGGCACCACAGGATACCAGCCTGTCACCGTTCCGGTCAAATGCAATATCCATCACCCAGGCACTATTATCAGTTATAATGATCGGCGGTTCTTCCGGTGAACGCAGGGTCCATATCCTGATGGTTTTATCATAACTGCAGGTTGCCAGCGTTTTACCATCGGGATTGAATACAATGGCATTAACCGGAGAACCGTGTCCACGTAATTCACCTGCTGCCACCATCCGGTCCCTGCCGCTAAATATTCTGATCACACCACTGGATGCGCCCGCAGCAAGTCTGTCACCGGCTATATTAAAAGCCAGTGCCCGGATACTTTTTCCGTCGGTATT
>JAACZQ010000161.1 GCA_009996675.1 Chitinophagaceae bacterium | reverse complement strand
CCAGGCTGTGAAAGCGAATGGAGAAGATATGCTGGAAGAGTTGTTACGGTTCAGCAGGCGGAGTGATCACCAGCGTTATACCAGATCTTTTATCCAGGAAGTATTGCTAACCTCCGGCAAACCAGCGCTGCAGTACCAGGCCTGGCAGGGGTATACATTAGCTGATGGGGAAGGCAGGCAGCGTATACTGCGTTTATTGCACCGGAATGGTTTTAAAGTGCCCACCGATGAATTTGTAAAGGTAAAACAACTGGTAACAGAGGAAGTAAACCTGGTATGCTGGTTTGCGGCAGCAATTAATGATCTGCAACAGGCTTCCGGCGATTATGAAAACATATTGGCGGCATTAGAAGAGGAATTGCATTCTAAAAGAATTAATGTATTCCTGATGCTTTCTTTGATTTATGATTCTTCCACAGTAGATTTTCTGATACAGAAAACCGATACAGATGCCTCGGATATGAAGGCTTATGCGATTGAAATACTGGATATGACCGTTTCGGAGGATATGAAAGAGGTATTACTGCCTTTATTGGCTGAAACCAGTCATGAAGGACTGTTAAAAGCATACAGGCATATATTTTATCACCCCCATGTAACGGCGGCAGAACGTTTATGGGATATCATTAATAAAGATTGCTTGTTGGTAAATGAATGGACTAAAGCCACAGCAATGGCTGCATTACGACAGCTGGATGCGCAGGATCAGTTGCTCATAGCCAACCTGCAGCATCCATCTTTATTCATCAAAGAAATGGCCTGGACAGAAATGTTGCGTGTATACCCGGATCAGTTGCATCGTGTTTTATTAAGATACCCCGAAGTCCAGCAAACGGAAGCTCAAAAGCAGATAGCGGCCATGCAAACGGATGGATGGATTTCCATGTACGATAAAATACGAGCCATAAAAGTACATCGTACATTTGGTAAACTGCCTTATACGGCCCTGATCCGACTGGTAGAACAATCCGAAGAACTTCGGCTATCTGCAGGTGCGGAAAAGCAATTGTTGCCCGGTGAAGCAAGTCTAACCGGACTGTTGTTGAGTGGTCGTTTGCAGTTACAGGAAAAAGGCGGGGTTGTAAAAACGGTGGATGCTGGTGCATACCTGTATTATAAAACTTTCAATGGTTCTTCCGTAGTCTTGAAAGCCATGGAAGACCTGGTGCTGATACAGATACCCGATTATGAAGTGGCTGAAATGCTTTACTGGTATCCGGCTAATTTGTCATCATTAACAGATTCAGTAGCTACTTAATCCGCCCCCATGTCAGAGTCATATACACCAGGACTGCTACAGCCACAATTACTGACCGATAAATCGCGGCTACAGGAAATATATGATTTACGTGTGCAGGCATGGGAGGCATCCGGACAGGGAGACTATATCAATCATCTTTATTTTCCCCATGGCTGGGCCGACCAGCAGGATCATGAAGCTGTTCACTGGATTATAGAAGATGCAGGAAAAATTGTAGCCAGTGCCCGTTTATGTATATTGGATGATCCAAAAAAACTGGAGGAAGATTTTACCAATTTTCACCTGCCGGATCTCAGACCATTTGCTTTTTATTCCCGTCTCGTGGTAGACCGGGCTTACCGGGGAAGGGGATTCTCCAGATTAATGGATCAGGTACGGATTAACTATATCCGATCTCATGCCATTCCGTTTACACTGGCCTGGGCATCCACCAAACAAAGGCAGGAGGCATTGGTACAACTACATTTTAAACAATTGGGGATGATTTCGCATCAATATGGTGCCAATCCCAAAATCGATACCTCACCCGCTTATATTCTGTATTTACCCGATTTGCCATAGGTATTCTATGCTGTTTTTTTCAATTCCAGCCATTACCTTGCATTCAGTTCAATTGCTCATGCATCAAAAGATGCGCTATTAAGAGATAAGGATGTTGTATATTTTTTTCTTAGGGTTTCTGATCAGCTTTCTCGGGCAATTGCCCTTGGGGAATATGAGTTTTACTGCTACGCAGATCTGTATTCAGGAAGGCGTTCGTAAAGCCTGGCAATATGCCGTTGGGGTAGCTTTGGTTGAAATGATATACCTGCGGCTCGCGCTAAGAGGTATGGATTGGGTAGTGCGGCATAAAACACTTTTTATTGCATTGGGCTGGATAACCGTTGTCATGTTCCTGGTATTGGGTATACTGGCTTTTGTAACTGCCCGTAAGCAAAGCCAGGAGAAAAAAGCAGTTTTATTAAGCAACCGATTGCATCGCTTTGTGTTGGGTTTGATGATGAGTGCATTGAATCCCGTACAGATTCCTTTCTGGTTCTTATGGACATCCACCTTGATACAAACCAATGTTTTACAGGTAGCATCGCTTCCTTTTGATCTGTTCACCATTGGGGCCGGACTGGGTACTATAACCGGATTAGCCGTGTATATTCATGGGGGAAACTGGCTGGTAGCGAGGCATCAGACCAGTAACAAAACCCTGAACCAAATCATGGGAATTATTTTTATGCTAACTGCCTTGATTCAGCTGTACCGGATGTTATTCAAGCCCTGGATCTGATATCAGTCAACAATAAAGAGGGTACAGCCTTTTGCAGAATAGCTTCGATGGGCGGCACTGTTATCTCCAACGGTGTATAATTGTCCTTTGTTCAATACATGCTTGCTGCCGTCTTCGAGTTCTGTTTCCATAGAGCCTTCCACACAAAAAATAATATGTCCCTTATTGCACCAATGATCGGCCAGGTAATCAGGAGAATAAGTAACCAGTCGTATGCGGATATCGTGCATCGTAAGGATACGCCATTCGGC
>JAACZQ010000160.1 GCA_009996675.1 Chitinophagaceae bacterium | reverse complement strand
GGATATGGGTATACCGGGCCTGCAATTTCAGCCTTGGCAGCGGGGTGTAGCGCGCCAGCAAACTGACTCTGTCGGCATTACTTCCCATCCAGTCACCCAGCAAATATCCCTGGTGGGTATAATTCTGGGCGGGCAAAAAATTACGGTATACAAACGGCCGTACACGGGTATATTCCATACCAATAGTAAGATAAGGTAATCCTATATCCGTAATGGTTCCTCCCAGGGTATAACCCAACTGGTTCCGTTGCTTTTGTTTGTTGAAAATACCACCAAGACTGATTTCATCAATAAACAATGTGCCGTAGAGATGGGTGTTTTTTATTTGATTCCTGGAATTGATCTGGAAGAAAAATTGTCCGTTTGACCCCTTCTCAATAGCATCGGTATTATTGGCGTTGTCTACTGCCTTGAAAAACAAAATGGGTATCAGATAGCCGGCTTGCAGTTTATCGTTATAGATAATGGATTCCCCAAAAGCAAAGTTGAGTCCTTTGGCGAGTGTTATGTCGAGGCTGTGTGATGCCATATATTTCGACACTTCCACTTCCCTGATACCCGTGAACACCCCGCCAGGGTATGGGTATGAGCCACTGGAATCAATAACATTCGACCGAAGCCAGGCATGGGTATAATTGAATCGCAGCCAGGGCAAGGGCTGGTAATCGAGGCGGAGGTAGGGATAGACAGGTGCTTTATCTGACAACACAAGCCGGCCCGTTTCGCCATATCCCCAGAGTAGATAATCCTGCCCTACACTAATGCTGCCATTTTTGAATGAATAACTGATATGACCACGGAGCTCGGTGTAATTGATTTTATTTTTCATGAAGGCATACTGCATGGCCATACCCGTTGAAGCACCTGTCTCCAATGTTTTGCCACCAGTGGTATCCAGTCCCCGTCCCTGCAGATTAAAATCCTGAAAGGAGAATTGGTACCCCCATTGTTTGCCAGCCCGGCCCCAGAAATTAAGACCGACACTCCTGCCATCAAAACCAGTATTGGTACCAGTTGTATATGATCCGGTGATGATGGGGTCTGCCTGTAAGGTAAACCCGTCTTTCGCTGCATTAAAAGCACGTTTGCGTGCCCCTTCTGTGTATTCCCGCTGGTAAAAACTGAGTTCTTTTTTTTCTACCACCGATAGCAGGCCGTCTTTTGACGAGAGCGAATCCAGACAGGATTTAATATAATCCCTACTCAATGGACGTGTAAGGTCGTTGAATACAATTAATCCCTTCTGCGCCATTCTTGCCAGATAATTGTACACTTCGTAAGTATGACGCTCATATACAGGCTGCGCATTTAGCGCCCAGGCCAGCAAACAGGAACATACCAGTGTTAGCACATAGTTTTTACGCATGATTCAAAGTTAGGGTTCACTTTGTAGACAATCATAATATTTTAACAGCGGAACAGGGTTCCTGTCTGATGCAGTCAGCCCATAGATGTTTAATCACGACTGCTGGTAATTATTTCCTGTGGGGGGGCATATTTACTGGGGTACGGAACAATATACCTGCTGACGGATCCATTCATAGGTCTTGGTCAGCCCCTTTGCCAGTGGCTGACTGGGTGCCCATCCCAGTTTGGATTGAATCAGTTTATTATCAGAATTACGGCCACGAACGCCGGTATGGGGTACGAGGATATTCTGAATACCAATATTTTTTCCGGAAAGTGATATAACAATGGATGCCAGCTGATTCAGTGTTACCATTTCTTCCGAACCTATATTAACAGGCCCGGTAAAATCTGATGCCATCAAACGGGCAACGCCTTCCAGGCATTCATCGATGTATAAAAAAGAACGGGTTTGTTTACCATCACCCCATACTTCTATGGCTGTACCATCGGGGGCTTCTGCTACTTTTCTACAAATAGCTGCAGGCGCTTTTTCTTTTCCACCAGTCCAGGTACCTTCTGGTCCGAAAATATTATGGAAGCGGGCAATACGGACAGACAAACCATGGTTCCGTCCAAATGCGAGGTAAAGGCGTTCACTGAATAATTTTTCCCATCCATAATCGCTATCTGGTTCGGCGGGATATGCAGAATCTTCAGCGCATTTGGGGTTATCGGGATCTGCCTGGTTGTACGCCGGATAAATACAGGCGGAAGAAGAGTAAAATATTTTTCCTACACCCTGTTTGCATGCCTGATGCAGGACATTGAGGTTGATGGTGGCGGAATTGTGCATGACATTGGCATCATTTTCCCCGGTAAAAATATAACCGGCTCCTCCCATGTCTGCTGCGAGCTGATAGATTTCATCAAATTTTTGATCCAGCACTTCACGAACCACTTCCTGATCGGTGAGGTCCCCTACGATAAATTCATCTGCTTCGCTCGCAGAAAATTCATGCTCTTTGATATCCACTCCTCTCACCCAGGCCCCTTCTTTTTTGAGCTTCTTAACCAGGTGGCCGCCTATAAATCCGCCCGCCCCGCATACTAACACTTTCTTCAACGTCATACACGCTTCTTTTTGTATATGTAAATATCTAAAAACTCCTTCATATTCAGCCAGATAAAGAGGGGTACTACCTTAAAATATCGCTTATAAAGCCTTTTTGGCTCCATCAGCAGCCTGAAAAACCATTCTAAACCAGCTTTTTGCACCCACCGGGGAGCCTGTTTGACCTGGTCGGTATGAAAATCAAATGCCGCCCCCACAGTAATCAGGTAAACATTCTGCAAATATGCAGATAGTCGCTGAGCAAACAGTTCCTGTTTGGGGGTACTTAATCCCACCCACACAATATGAGCCCCGGAATCCAGGATTCGTTGTCCGAGTTCCTGCATTTCCGCTTCCGACATTTCCCGGAAAGGCGGACAATAAATACCCGTTACCTGCTGGTTGCCGAAACGGCG
>JAACZQ010000159.1 GCA_009996675.1 Chitinophagaceae bacterium | reverse complement strand
CGCTTTAATTGAGCCCGGAAAAATTCCTCTTCATACAAATTCTTACCGCCCTCATCATCGTCGTTTTTCCATTGCTGGGGGAACTGTTTTTCAATATCGGCCGGCATCAAACCCGCGAATATGGCATTCCGGCAATACTGTGTGGCCGTGGGTAAAATAGAATAGAATGTTTCTTCTTCCAGTATGCGGAAACTCTCGGCAAAAATGGGTTGTATGGCTTTCCACTGATCAAACCGCAGGTTATCAATCAGCACAAAAAAAGTAGGTATCCCTTTTTCTACATGGGGCAATACTTTGAACTGAAACAAATGGTGACTCATGATGGGTGAATCTGCCGACTTGGGCGCTACCCATCCCGCATAGTGTTTGCTGATGTATTTGAAAAAAGCGGTATTGGCTTCCTGCTTCTGCGTATAAAATACCTCCCGCATTTCCGGGCTGTCGCTCTTTTCCATTTCCAGTTCCCAGTAAACCAGCTTACGGTATATTTCCATCCACTGGTTATAATCGGGATTATCGTTCAACGCCATAAACAACTCGCGGAACTGTTGCTGGTAGGCACTGGTAGTGGTTTCCGCAACCAGTCTTTTGTTATCGATGATTTTTTTGAGGCTCAATAAAACCTGGTTGGGATTCACGGGTTTGATAAGGTAATCACTGATCTGGCGGCCGATGGCTTCATCCATCAGGTTCTCGGTTTCATTTTTGGTAATGAGCACCACCGGCAGAGCTGCATTGATTTCCTTGATTCGGGCCAGTGTTTCCAATCCGGTGATACCCGGCATGGTTTCATCCATCAATACCAGGTCTACCACCTGGTTCTTTACATATTCAATGGCTTCAAAACCATTGGTTAATGTGGTTACTTCATACCCTTTTTGCTCAAGAAATAGCTTTTGTGATTGCAGGCTTTCTATTTCATCATCCACCCATAATATACTGGCTAAGGCCATAAGCAGCGCTTTTGTTGATTAAGTTACAATTAAAATAATTCAGGTAAAACTAAACCGATGGCGTGTATTTAGGCTGATGGAGAACGGTATAAAACTATTTCATTTCAACCGATCGCCCATCTCTTTGTATCTTTGCACACTGCTCCGGCAGGTGTTTTAACAATTCAACAACAAGATGCCTGAAGCCAAAAGAAAAATCATCAACGACCCGGTATATGGTTTTATTACCATCAACCATCCGCTGATTTTTTCCATTATTGCCCACCCTTATTACCAGCGTTTACGCCGGATCCAGCAAATGGCAATGGCGCAACTGGTTTATCCAGGTGCCGTACATACCCGTTTACACCATTCACTGGGCGCTTACCACCTCATGGGCAATGCTGTTGCAGAACTGCGCAGCAAAAATGTAGCTATCAGTGCCGAGGAAGAAGTAGCCGTAAAAGCCGCCATACTACTGCACGATATTGGCCATGGCCCCTTCTCCCATGCCCTGGAACAGGTAGTAGTGCAGGGTGTACACCATGAACAGCTTTCTTTACAGATCATGCATGAAATGAACCGTGATCTGAACGGAGAATTATCCCTGGCTATTGCCATTTTCACCAATCAATACCCCAAGCAATTCCTGCACCAGCTCATCAGCGGACAACTGGATGTGGACCGCATGGATTACCTCAGCCGCGACAGTTTTTTCTGTGGGGTGAGCGAAGGGGTGATTGGCTACGATCGTATCCTGAAAATGCTGGTAGTGCACGATGGACAATTAATGGTGGAAGAGAAAGGCATCTACAGTGTTGAAAAATTCCTGGTGGCACGCAGACAGATGTACTGGCAGGTATACCTGCATAAAACCGTACTGGCAGCAGAAAAAATGCTGGTTAAAATACTGGAAAGAGTCAGGGCCATTTATCAACCCAATGATGCCGCCCTCGAAACCCAGTCGGCACTGGATTTTTTCCTGGGTCATTACCGGGGCGAAATGGACCGCCGCATTTTAGACCTGTTCTGCTCACTCGATGATCACGACATCATGCATGCCGTTAAAAGATGGTCATCACATCCCGATAAGATCCTCTCCCTGTTATGTCGTCGTTTCCTGAACCGTGAATTGTATAAATCCCGTATACAGGCCGAGCCTTTTGATAAAGAATTCTTAAAAGCCAAAGAGCAGGAAGCAGCCAATCGGTTTGGCATTGATCTTGCCGATATCCATTACCTGTGTTTTACGGGACTGGCGAGTAATACCCTGTACCAGACCGTAGATGAACGCATTAATATTTTGTTCAGAGATGGTGTGGTGAAAGATATATCTCAGGTTGATTATGCCCTGATTCATCAAAACCTTTCATCCCCCGTCAAAAAAAATTACATTTGTTTGCTGGTGTAGCCCTTGGTTTTACACCCGGTTAACTAAACCTAAAAACCGGTTATGCAATTTACCGCAGCCCAAATAGCTCTGCTGATTCAGGGAAAATTAGAAGGCGATGCCAATATTTCCGTGGCCTCTTTTGGTAAGATTGAAGAAGCAACGGAAGGTCAGCTTTCCTTCCTGGCCAATCCCAAATACGAAGATTATTTATACCAAACCAGGGCTTCCATTGTGATCATAAACGAAGCACTGGAACTCAAACAACCGGTTCAGACCACCCTTATTCGTGTACCCGACGCCTATAGCGCTTTTGCCACCCTCCTGGGCAAATACCAGGAAATCATGACCCAGCAGTTAAGTGGTATCCAGCAACCCAGTTTCATCTCCGAAACCGCTGTATTGGGTGAGCAGGTTTTTGTAGCAGCTTTCTGTCATATCGGAGCCGGTGTACGCATTGGCAAACAGGTAAAACTTTTCCCGGGAGTAGTATTGGGCGACAATGTACAGGTAGGCGATTATGCCATCCTGCACGCGGGGGTAAAAATTTATCACGACTGTATCATTGGCTCCCATGTAACCATTCATGCCGGTACGGTTATTGGCAGCGATG
>JAACZQ010000158.1 GCA_009996675.1 Chitinophagaceae bacterium | reverse complement strand
AGGCTGAAGCGCGTTAAAACAGGGTTGAAGCGTTTTACCCTGTTAAGCGAATAAACAATCATTGGACACAGTATTCAGCAGTACGAAAAAGCTATAAACGGTTCAATCTTTTTATTACCCCGTTTCACATAATAGATTATCCGTTTCAGCGCAATAAGTTTTCCTGCAGGTTCTCATCAGCTCAATTTTGCATCCGAATTAAACAATACAACTATGACCCGCATGATTAAGCTAAGCAATCAATCTATTATCGCATGTGCACTGGGACTCGCCTTACTGGTAAGCTCCTGCACAAAGCAGGTAACATCCAACCCTGCGCCCATCAACAGTGTGAATGATTCCAATCCGCCTGTTGTTGTACAGCCTGAGATCAATCAAATGATTTATCTCACCAACCCAACAGGAGGCAATTCTTTAAAAGCTATTTTATTTATTCCTGCTGCTGCCGCCAGTGTGCCAGCGGTGGTGGTAATGCACGGCAGTGGCGGGTTGTGGAGCAGTACTGACAGTACCAATACCAAAATAGCCAGTCAGTTTAAAACCTGGATCGATTCTTTCCGGGTTCACAAAATCGCTGCTTTGTTTATAGACAGTTATACAGCCCGTGGTGTTAAATCTTTTCCCAATATGGCGCCGCCAGCCAATCTTTTTCTGGCTGCAGAATTTGTTCGTCCGCCTGACGCTTATGCCGGACTCGACTACCTGCGTACATTATCCAGGATTCAATCCGGTAAAATTGCATTGTTAGGATTTTCACACGGTGGCACCAGCGTATTGAGTACTATGGTAGATGCTATGGCAGTAGCCAAACCAGTCTGGTCAGTTACCAACTATGCTACTGATTCTACCTATACAGATGGTGTGTTGCCACCGGCCCAAAAACCGTTGGCCGGAGGTTTTGCAGCTGCTGTATCTTATTATCCGGGCGCTGCGATGTTTAACTATTATGGCCGGCCTGGCACACCCAGTGATGGTAAATACATTCCTTATGCACCAGTGATGATCCATGCTGCGGGTAATGATCCCTTGTATACTACTTTATATACCAATGCCGATAACAATACCAAAATCAGTGCCTATGATGGCCTGATCCAGAAAGCACAACGGTCACCTTTATCGGCCAGCATCACCAAACACGTATACAACAATGCCAACCATAGCTTCGATGGGGTAACAACCACCGGGGCCGATGGCGATGCAAATAAACTGGCGAAACAACGAACCATTGATTTCCTGAAGCAATACCTGTTTAACTAATACTGCTTACCCATCCCCCTCCAACATCCGCCTTCGGGCGGATGTTTTTTATACTCCGGGCAACTGCAGACGCTTTTTTTGGGAAAGGATACGAATGGCAACAATAATCAACACGCAACTGAAGAGGGCTGTATTATATTCAACGCCGAACTGTTTCATGAGAATATACAGCACACCGCCAATAGCACAGGCAGTAGCATACAATTCGCCTCGTTTGAGCAGATTGGGTACTTCGCCGCAGATAATATCAGCCAGGAATCCACCAAATGTAGCGGAGATCACCCCCATGATCAAGGCATAACCATCATTGATCTGCATGGAGAGGCTTCTTTCAATCCCACCGACCGTAAACATGCCCAATCCAATAGCATCGGTAAAAAAAATAGTTCGGTGAAAACGGGACATATTGGTTTTGAAAAATGAAATAATTAATACAGCCCCTACTACCAGCCCCAGTGCCAGGTAGTCGTTTACCCAGTTCACAGGCCTTACGCCGATGAGCAGGTCACGGATGGTACCACCGCCATATGCGGTCACAAAAGCCATTACTGTTGCACCAAATACATCCATCTGATGTGTACGGGCTTTCAAAGCGCCGGTAATCGCAAACACAAAAATACCCGTATAGATAATCGGTTCCGTGAGATTCATACCCTAAAATACAAAAAGAACCCGCTCCCTGCCTATTTTTGCAGCAAACAAGCTTACCATGTACCAGACCTTACTCACTTCACTCCAGAATGGCATTTTTACCATTACCATTAACCGCCCCGATAAACTGAATGCATTAAACCAACTGGTAATGCAGGAATTAAATCAGGCGATCACTGAAGTGTATGAGCATGCCGAAATCCGTTCCGCCATTATTACCGGAGCTGGCAACAAAGCTTTTGTAGCCGGTGCCGATATCAGCGAGTTTGTGGGTGCTTCTGTTGAAGAGGGCAAGGCCCTTGCCAAAAAAGGTCAGGATATTTTCTTCCGGATTGAACGTTCACCCAAACCCATTGTGGCATGTGTAAACGGATTTGCATTGGGTGGTGGTTGTGAACTGGCCATGAGCTGTCATTTCAGGCTTGCATCTGAAAATGCAAAATTTGGTCAACCCGAAGTAAATCTGGGACTCATCCCCGGTTATGGCGGCACACAACGACTGGTTCAGTTAATTGGAAAAGGTCGTGCATTGGAAATGCTGATGAGTGCCAGTATGATTGATGCTGCAACTGCTTTACAATACGGCCTGGTCAACTATGTACTGCCAGCGGAAGAACTTGTAAGCAAAGCCATTGCCATCCTGGATACCATTAACAGCAAAGCGCCACTGGCTGTAGCCAAATGTATTGAAAGCGCTAATGCAGTATTTGATGAAACCAAAAATGGTTATCTGGTTGAACTCAACACTTTTGGTGATTGCTTTGGTACCGCAGACATGAAAGAAGGAACCAGTGCTTTTCTTGAAAAAAGAAAAGCCAGCTTTCAGGGTAAATAGACCCGTTATTTATTCAACACTTCTGCAATAGGATCGGCAACCGGGTGGGCTGGCTGGTACTGCACACCCAGTATGCGGGCCATCGTTTGGGCAAATTGTTTTTGATAGTACTGTACACTGTTTTTCATTTCCCCTTTTGCACTAACCGTTGGCCCCATCACTGCAAACCAGATCTCATCTGCCCCTTTAATATCAGCTCCGTGGCTCGTCCATTTGTATTGCTCACTATCTCCCCT
>JAACZQ010000157.1 GCA_009996675.1 Chitinophagaceae bacterium | reverse complement strand
AAGCGGTTTATGGTAGTGGATGAGCGGGTGAACCTGGGGGCGCGTATATTACAGCCCTTCAATTCAGCGCAGAACAGAACACACCAGAAAATACAGGTAACTGTAAATACCGGTGATTTAAATATCCTCAGTCCCCAGCAGCAATCGCGTTTGATTGTTTTGCAGAATAATCGCTGGGATAATGCGGCCATCAGCATACAACCCACTTTTATCCGGGGGAAAATGTATGAATACAGCAATGAACAGGAAATGGTATTTCCTTCAGGCAAAGAGTATCGCTGGGCCGATTTGCAGAGTTTCCGCTTCCTGACAGACCGGATGGACAAAATTGACCGCAATACCATGCCATGGGAAATTACCATGAAACCCGATTTAATACGCAACGATGCGCGTTATGCTTTTTTTGTAGACCGGAACGGACTGGATGAGATTGGTACTGCCGAAGGGGTGAATCCCTGGTGGCAGGGCGATTATGCCTGGGTTCATTTTTCATTGGTGCCGGATGGTCGTAAGCCCATAGCCGGTAAAGAGGTTTTTCTCCTCGGATCACTAACCGGTAACCAGCTGGGCGACACATCGCGAATGCAGTTTGATGAAGCCAGCGGTTTATACCGTAAAACCCTGTTGCTGAAGCAGGGATATTATAGTTACCAGTATGTTACCCGGGATAAAAACGGACAGGGCTTGGGAGACCCGGCTTTAACCGAAGGAAATTATTGGGAAACGGAAAACGATTACCAGCTATTGTTTTATTTCCGGTCTATGGGAGGCAGGCACGATGAATTGGTAGGTGTGGGGCGATTGAATTCGCGATTACAACGCAATTAATTGTGTTGAAAAGAGAACATTGTCAAAAACTTGGGAAAATAGGTGGCAACCCTTACTTTTGCACCGGCAGGTCTTACACGACCAGCTCCTGTTGAACCTCCCCAGGGCAGGAATGCAGCAAGGATAGACGGTTGTAGCGGTGCGATGTGAGTAGCCTGCCATTTTTTTCTTTCTTCCCCGTTCCGGGGATGTTAATCTTCTGCCACATGAAATTCTTTATCGACACAGGAAATCTAGCACAGATCCGGGAAGCCAATGATTTGGGTATACTGGATGGGGTAACTACCAATCCTTCCCTAATGGCCAAAGAAGGCATTAAAGGTGAAGAAGCCATCGCGAATCATTATAAAACCATCTGCGAACTGGTTGATGGCGATGTAAGTGCCGAAGTGCTTTCTACCGATTTTGCCACGATGGTTGAAGAAGGCAAGAAACTGGCCGCCATTCACCCGAATATTGTGGTGAAAGTACCCATGATCAAGGACGGTGTTAAAGCCATCAAATGGTTTACCGATAACGGTATCCGAACCAATTGTACACTGGTATTTTCCGCTGGTCAGGCTATCCTGGCTGCTAAAGCCGGCGCTACCTATGTATCTCCCTTTATTGGTCGTATTGATGACAGTGGCTGGGATGGTATGGACCTGATTGGTCAGATTCGTCATATCTATGATATCCAGGGTTTCAAAACAGAAATATTGGCCGCTTCCATCCGTAATGCTTTGCACATCACCAAAGCAGCCGAATTGGGCGCAGATGTTTGTACCTGTCCGCTGGATTCCATACTTGGCCTGCTGAAACATCCGCTTACAGATATTGGCCTGGCCAAGTTTCTGGAAGATGCTAAAAAAATGTAAGACAGCTGAAAAGCTTTCACATAAACAAATAAGGAGCGCCCAGCGCTCCTTATTTGTTTTATAACGGAATGGCTTTCCGGCTACGGCTGCTTTCCCTCGCCGCTTCAATCACCTGCATGGTCAGTAAACCGTCTGCGGCTGTTACGGGCATATCGGATCCGTTTCGGATGGCATTGAATACACCATCATAAAACTGCAGGTAATTTCCTTGAATGGTTGGAATATGTTCCCGGATGAGTTTGCCATCAAATTCAGTATGCAACCATCCGCGGTCCGATAAAGGCTCTTCACCCCAGTCGGGTGCATCCGGTGTTTCGCCTGCTACCAAACGCTCCTCCTGTCGGTCGGATCTTGTTTTGTGAAAAGATCCCCAGCGCCCATGTATCACATAGGCAGGTAAGGGCTCCCGAACCAGGTAGCCCGATTTGAGTTCTACACGGAAATCAGGATAATACAGCAATAACTGAAAACAATCATCCACCTGCGATCCCGGCCGGGTTGTTCTGATATCTGCAAATACTGCTTCAGGTTTACCAAACAAACAAAGTGCCTGATCAATTAAATGCGGCCCCAGGTCATTCAACAAACCGGCACCCGGATTCTGTGTCTCCTTATGCTGTTTCGGACTCAAGGCCTGCTTATACCGGTCGAAATGAAACGAAACTTCATTCAGCGGCCCCAGCCATCCCGCTTCAATCACCTGCCTAACCGTTAAAAAATCACTATCCCAGCGCCTGTTCTGGTAAACGGCTATTTTTTTACCGGCCTTAGCGGCCGCATCCCGTAAGGAAGCGGCTTCCGCAGCTGTAGTAGTAAACGCTTTTTCCACGATCACATGTTTGCCCGCCTGCAGGGCTGCCAGTGCCTGTTCATAATGACAATAAGTAGGTGTATTCACCACCACCAGTTCTATGGAATCATCGGCCAGTAACGCTTCCAGGGTGTGGTAGCTATGAATGTTGGGATAAACCCTATACGCTTTCTGTTCATGCCGCTCCCACACAGATGCAAGTTCAAACCCGGAATGGGTGTGCAGAAAAGGGCCGTGGAAGACCCTGCCCGACATTCCAAAAGAAAGCATGGCCGATTTGATGGGTGTCATAGAGGAGGTA
This sequence comes from Chitinophagaceae bacterium, assembly GCA_009996675.1. Lineage (GTDB taxonomy): Bacteria > Bacteroidota > Bacteroidia > Chitinophagales > Chitinophagaceae > Sediminibacterium. The sequence goes on along the minus strand of JAACZQ010000157.1, from coordinate 311 downwards.
TTAATAGTTTGACAATAAAATTAAAACGTCCCACGAAAGCGGGACGTTTTAATTTTTACGGCGTATTGGTTTTTTCGCGTTGTTTCATTTTATCGAGATAGCTGATGCCATCTGTAATCCATTTTTCTGCGGGCTTACCCAACAGGTAATGGTCAAACCATTCTTTCTGACGTTTCTGGTAGTCGATCTGGTTTTCTTTTTTGGCCAGTCCATGGTTCTCATCGGCATATACCAGCATCACATGTGGCTTCTCCATGCGGCGCATGGTGCCATACATTTCAATTCCCTGGTGCCAGTCAACAGCTCCGTCT
>JAACZQ010000156.1 GCA_009996675.1 Chitinophagaceae bacterium | reverse complement strand
GTCCATCACCAACCGGAATGCCGTATTTTCTTTCCAGGGATAACTGATGCTGAATTTGCCCTTCGCCGTATCTGCTTCCAGGGTATAACCGGTGATGGCATGGTACAGGGTATCGTACAGGCGGATTTTACTGGTATCAATATGCCGGATCTTACGCAGGAATTCTACCTGGAAATCACTCAGTAAATCCTGCTTGCCATTCTCCAGTTTCAACTGGTAACGGATACGGGAGCTGGGTTCGCCAGCGGGTAAACGGGATCCGCTTATCGCAGGTTGCGGTTTCTTTCCTTCCGTAAAAGCATAAAAAGTATCGCGTGGCGTGATGCTGCCAACGGTAACCGGTGTATTACGGAAGGCGAAGGGTTTGCTGGTATCGGTATAGTGACGAATACCATCGTTCGGTACCACATAAACGGCATAAGTACCCGCAGCCAGGTTCTGAAAATGAAAGAGGCCTTTTCCGTTTACACGGGTATAGTAACGCGGTGTTCGGGCAAGTATGGCGCTATCGGTCAGGTCGCGGTGTAAGACCACAATCAAACTACTGTCTACCTTACCGGTTTCAGCCATGAGGACCTGACCGCTGTATTCATTGTTATCAATGGTAGGGCCGGTGGAAAAAATATAACGGAAATCACGGGCAATATTACCCTCATTGACATCTTTAATGGCTTCCCCGAAATTGATGGAGTAAGTTGTATTGGGCTCCAGTGAATCGCGGAAACGGATGGTTACATTACGCAACTTATAATCGATTAAAGGAAGGGCTTTCACCGTGGGTGAAACAATGACCTGTTCAACCTGGTTTTGCAGGGTTACATATTCATCGAACGTAAGCTGGAAATTCTTGAAATGTACATTGGTGGCAGAGTCTTTCGGACTTGCCATCACCAGTCGTGGTGGCAGGCTGTCGCGCGGGCCGCCGCTGGGGGGAATGATATTGGCACAGGAACTGTGTAACAAAAAGTTTACAGCCAGTAAGGAGAACAGCAGTACGGATAAAGCTCTTTTCATGATCATTCGTACTACAAACTTAGCCGCTTTCAACCATCTGTGTATGCCATCGACCGAAAATTCCTGTTAATCCTCTTCTTCCGCATCTTCGTCCCTGGTCTGGTGCAGGGCTACGGCCAGCTGGTGATTTTTAACGAAGGAACACCAATGGCAATCGTCCTTTCCACAACCGCGGGTAAATTGTCGCTGCTGTATCTTTTCCCATACATCTACAATCTGCTGGGTAACGGTTGTAATATCTGCCTCTGTGATCAGCAACTTTTCCTTGTGGTACTGCTTTTTCTTATCGGGTTCCACAAAATCAAATTCGGCACTGACCACTTTCCAGTTTCTGGTGCCAAAATTGTCGATCAGCAATTTATAGAATACGGCCTGTCGCCAGTAATCACCTCCATTGGGGTCTTTGTCGTTGGGGCCTTTGAGTTTTTTCCGGGCTTTTTCAATATCACCGGTTTTATAATCCACCACATTCACCTGATGCCCATCGAATTCCAGTTTATCCAGTTTGCCTTTTAACGGAACATTTTTCACCACCACATTGCGGACATTCATTTCCACTTTTACAATCGGATTCCATTCGTTTATATACCGGTCATAATAGTTCCCCAGTACTTCTTCTCCCTGTTCCATTCTGCGATTGAATTGCTCTCTCGTGAAGTTCTCGCGGTGACGGTACATATACCATTTGAAGTCTTCCATGAATACTTCTTTGGAAGGGAAGCGGTTTTCCTGCTGCTGCATTTTCTGAAACAACATCTGTAAGGCATAGTGTACTGCCGAGCCAAACTCGGTAGCTTCTGATTTGCCGGATGGAACCCGTACCAGGTTGTTGAAATAAAACTGCAGCGGGCACTTGAGGTAATTATTGAGTGCCGTAACGTTCATCACAAATTTTTCCAGTGCCCTTGTAATAAAATCTGCTTCCACGGCAGCTATCTCCGGCGACAATCCTGTTTCAAATTCCAGTGCTGCAAATTCACTCAGCAGTTCTGCGTCTACTATCACCTGTTCTACGGGTAAATGATGCTCCTGTTGTATTTCGGCAATAAACATGGAGGGCTCGGCTTCCTTGCCATCGGTTTTTGTACGGCTGTATGAAATATATAAATGCTGTGCCGCACGCGTGAGGGCTACATAAAACAGGCGGCGCAGTTCCTCATCATCATTATGCGGGGTCTGGTTGCTGAAAATGGTATCGGGTAAATGATAACCATCACCCCGCTTCTTCTTTTTCTCCCAGTTGCCGGCATTACAGCCCACCACAAATACATATTCATATTCCAATCCCTTTGAACCATGGGCGGTTAAGAGGTTTACACCGCTGTCGGTTCCGGTAACACGGGTTAGGGGCAGACTAATGCCCTCATCCTGCATAAGGGTGAACAGGTTTACCAGTTCATCCAGGCTGAGTAATGGATTCCTACGCGTTTCTTCTTTGATGAAATTGAAAAGACCGGTCAGTACTTCAAAATGAAAATGTTTTTCCGGGCTCTCCATGATGGCGCGCAGCACTCCTGCTTCGCGGATGATGTTTTCAAATAACTGAACCAGGGTAAGATTGGGTACATCACCAATGAGTTTTTCCAGTGCGTCACCCGCCTGGCGTAATCCGGGTATTTCACGGCTGAACAGGTCGGCCGGAGGCTTGTTGATTTTATCGTATACCAGTTGACGGAAAGAAATTTTTTGTTCGCCAAAACGCCTGTCGGCCACTTCAGCGCTCATACGGGCAATGTCTATGGGTGCAATCGAAAACCAGTTGAAGTGTAATAGTTCGAACAGCATTTCATCACCACCATATGGCACATCATGTTCCGCTGCCAGGTATTTGAGTAATAATATCAGGTTTTGCGCCAGGGGCTGGTGCAGGATATTGAGGGTTCTTTTACTGTAGACCGGAATCTGCTTTTGCTGAAAATATTTGGCCAGCTCTTCCCCGTATTTATTCTCGCGGTAGATAACTGCTATTTGTCCGGGTGCGATATCGGATTCAATCAGCGATTTGATCTGCCGGGTAACATGAATCATTTCCTCCCGGGGAGATGCATATTCATGTATATGCGGCAAATGGGTCATGCTGTTCAAACGGCTGTTGGCTGCTACCAGTTCCTTACTG
>JAACZQ010000155.1 GCA_009996675.1 Chitinophagaceae bacterium | reverse complement strand
GTATATGCGGCAAATGGGTCATGCTGTTCAAACGGCTGTTGGCTGCTACCAGTTCCTTACTGAGGCCATCATTTTTGTTCACCAGCCTTTCGGTATTGCGTTCAATCAGCGTCTTCGAAACATTTAAGATGGGTTGGGTTGAGCGATAGTTATTGGTGAGCACCACTTTCAACAGGGAATCCTGGTAGCGGTCTGCAAAAATCTGCATGTTCTCTACGTTGGCACCCTGGAAGCGATAAATGCTCTGGTCATCATCCCCCACCACAAATACATTGGGTTCTTCCCAGAAACTGATGAGTAGCTCTACCAGCCGGTTTTGGGTACCACTGGTATCCTGGTACTCATCAACCAGTATATACTGAAACTGTTCCTGGTAACGGGCCAATATGTTTTTGTCGGTCTCAAAAGCACGGATGACCCAGTTGATCATATCGTCGAAATCATATCGGCGTTCGCGGCTCATCAATTCCTGAAAACGGGGGAATTCCTGCACGGCAGCACGCAGTTTTGACATTCGCTCGGTTTCTTCATCAATCTTATGCTGCTTGAGGTCTCCCGCCTTAAACTGTTTATAGGCCCGTTTGTATACAAATTCATCCCGTGTGGGCAGCTCGGCAATATACCGGTCGATGCAGGACAGGATGTATTCCGGTGTCCAGCCCTCCCGTTTCATGGTGCTGAATAATTGCTGGAGGTTCCTGACTTCATAATACACATCACCCCGGTATCTTTTCAGGGGATGGTTTTTGGGAAAGCCATCAATCAGCTCTTTTAATAAAGCAATACGCTCCAGGTCTGAGATCGGGTCCAGCGCTGTTTTCTCAAAAAGCGACAGGTTTTCCTGGATGATATCATTGCAAAAAGCATGGAATGTATAAATCCTGACTTTATAAGCATCTGGACCAATAAAACCCAGCAGGCGTTTGCGCATGGCTATCACACCGGCATCGGTATAGGTGAGGCATAAAATGTTATCCGGATTGGTATCGGTTTCCAGCAGTATTTTACCAATGCGGGCACCCAGGATTTGGGTTTTTCCGGTACCGGGACCGGCAATCACCATTACAGGTCCTTCAATGGTATCAACGGCTTGGCGCTGCTGTTCATTGAGGCTGTTGTAAATTTTTTGAAACTGTTCAATTTGTTCCGTACGGGTGATCATGGTATAAAGATAAATCTAAACTGCTTTGAAGCGGGATGAACCTTTTGCCTGGTGCGCTGTTAGAATGCAAAGCAAATACCATGTCGCGCGTTTATTCCCTTAAAACGGTTCAGCGGATACCTGTGAGTCTCGAAGAAGCCTGGGCATTTTTCAGCAAACCGGATAACCTCAAAGATATCACACCGGCTTCCCTGGGTTTTAACATCATCAGTAAACACCATGGACCGGATATGTATGCCGGGCAGATCATTGAATACAAAGTGAGACCGGTATTGGGGATACCCCTGTATTGGATGACCGAAATTACCCATGTTGAACCACTTCGCTTTTTTGTGGATGAGCAGCGCTTTGGTCCGTATAGCTTATGGCACCACCAGCACCATTTCCGGGCGATCAATGGCGGGGTGGAAATGACAGATATTGTACACTATAAACTTCCCCTCTGGTTGCTGGGCGATCTGGCCCATGGCCTCTTTGTAAAACGGCAGCTGGAACAAATTTTTCGTTATCGTTTCACAGCTGTTGAATCCCGTTTCGGACACTGGCCGGGAGAACGGGTTTACCAGTTGTCCATGTCCTGATTATTCTTCCCGGTGAATGGGCGTAAAGGGACTGATATTATTATCAATATCCACCGATACCACATATACCTGTTTGCCCTTGGCTTCCGGCAATTTGGATAAATCTATCAGTGCCGTTTTGCTCGCAGTAATCAGTTGAATTAATTGGCAATTCTCAAAATTGGGAGTGGCCTGTGTAGACTGAAGGGCAATAAAAACACCAAAAGCTTTAATGGGTTCTTCTCCTTTGTATACCACTTTAAAAACCTGCTCGCCCTGCTTTTCAACCAATGGCTGCAGGGGTGTGGTATTATCAATCCAGGTCATGGCCGGCGGCAGGGCCGGATACCGGTAATAATGCAAACGGAGGCTGTCGTTCCAGCCATTGGGATTTTTGCGGAAGGAGCTGCTGTTGTAATAGATACTACCCTGTGTGGTATGGTACTCACGCAAAGCCCGGATCTGGGCAGGGATTTCATCGGTGCCCTTCCAGGCGCTGTTACTGCCTGCACGGTAATACGCATGGCCAATATAAATATGCCGCCCATAGCTGTGATCGTTCCACCATTTCAACAACACATCGTAATCGGCCAGCTTATGGCCACGCTCCCAATATAACTGCGGGGCTACATAGTCAATCCATCCGTTCTGCATCCAGAGGAGGATATCGGCATAGAGGTCGTCGTAGTTGGTGAGCCCGGCTTTGGTATCGCTACCCATGGCATCGCGACTTTTATTGCGCCATACGCCAAAGGGACTCACGCCGAATTTAACCCGGGCATTGGTTTTCTGAATGGTTTTATGCAGTAATAGGATAATACTGTCGCAATTACTTCTTCTCCATTCATCCTTGCTCATTCCCTTGCCATATTGGAGATAGCTGGCCTGATCGGGAAAATCTTTTCCGCCAATGGGATAGGGGTAAAAATAATCGTCCATGTGAATACCATCAATCTTATAACGGCTCACGAGATCCTGTACTACTTTAACCACATGGTTACGCACTTCCGGTAATCCCGGGTTGAAATATTTTTTATCGCCGTAGCTCAAGAACCATTCGGGATGTTGTTTGGTGATATGGTTGGGTGCAATGGAAGAACGGAGGATATTGAAAACGGCACGATAGGGGTTCAGCCAGGCATGAAATTCCATACCGCGTTTATGGGTTTCGGTTATCATGAATTCCAGCGGATCATAATAGGGCTGTGGTGGCAGGCCTTGTTTGCCGGTAAGGAATTCACTCCAGGGTTCCAGTGAAGAGGGATAAAAAGCATCGGCGGCGGGGCGTACCTGTACAATTACGGCATTCATGCCATTCCGCTGATGCATATCCAGCATTTCGATAAAGGAAGCCTGTTGCTCTGCTGTACTGAGACCGCGTTTCACGGGCCAGTCAATATTTTCTACCGTGGCTACCCAGGCAGCACGGAACTCATAATTGACGGCCTGCTGGGCCTGGCTTTGGCTGGAATAAAGGAGGAAAAGGGATAACAGGGTCAGTACAGCTTTCATAACATAAAGATAGCTATGACCAACCAGCAGACCTGTGATGTGGATGAAATGAGGGCGGGGGATGGAATAATTAACAAAACCCTCAGCTCTCA
>JAACZQ010000154.1 GCA_009996675.1 Chitinophagaceae bacterium | reverse complement strand
CCTCTTTCAGCAGGCTTAACTGGCTCTTGTAAGCCGATTCGGGCAAGCCGGCAGATTTCAGCCCATTGATATTCGTAAGCAACTCATTCTGGTAAGAAATAGCGGCAGGAATAATGTGGTTAATGGCCAGGTCGCCCATGATACGCGCTTCAATCTGTACCTTCTTGATGTACTTTTCCAGTTCAATCTCATGGCGTGCTTCCAGTTCAACATGTGTATACACTCCATTGCTTTCAAACAGTTTTTTGGCTTTGTCGGTGATCATGGCATCCAGTGCAACCGGTGTTGTTTTCAGGTTGGGTAAGCCACGGCGCTCGGCTTCTTTATGCCATTCGTCGCTGTAACCATCACCTTCGAACAAAACATTTTTGCTTTCTACAATATAACGCTGTATCACCTGCATGATGGCAATCTCTTTCTTGTCGCCTTTTTCAATCAGGGCATCTACATCGGCCTTGAATTTCTTCAGGGTATCTGCCATAATGGTGTTCAGTACGGTCATAGAAATGGCGCAGTTGGCAGATGAACCTACCGCACGGAATTCAAATTTATTACCGGTGAAGGCAAAAGGTGAAGTACGGTTACGATCGGTATTATCGAGCAATAACTCTGGTATGCTGCGGTGCAGGTCCAGTTTCAGAATGGCTTCATCCTGCTCATCAAACTTGGTACTCACGCGGGTTTCAATATCAGCGAGTACTTTGGCCAGGTACTGACCTACAAATACAGAAATGATGGCCGGAGGAGCTTCATTGGCACCTAAACGGTGGTCGTTGGGTGCAGAGGCAATAGCCGCACGCATAATATCTGCATAATCATGTACCGCTTTAATGGTGTTGACAAAGAAAGTGAGGAACATGAGATTGGTCTTCGGTGTTTTACCGGGCGCCAGCAGGTTTATGCCAGTATCAGTGGCCATACTCCAGTTATTGTGCTTACCGCTACCGTTGATGCCGGCAAAAGGTTTCTCGTGGAGCAACACAACCAGCTTATGACGCTTGGCCACGCGGCTCATTACGTCCATCAGCAGGGTATTATGGTCAACTGCAATATTCACTTCTTCAAAAATGGGAGCACACTCAAACTGGGCAGGGGCTACTTCATTGTGACGGGTACGCAGGGGAATCCCCAGTTTATAGGCTTCCTGCTCATAATCACGCATGAAAGCATAAACGCGCTCGGGTATGGAACCAAAATAATGATCTTCCAGTTGCTGACCCTTGGCAGGAGAGGCACCAAATACCGTACGACCGCATTGTACCAGATCGGGACGGGCAGTAGCCAGGGCTTCATCAATCACAAAGTACTCCTGCTCCCAACCCAGTGTTGGTGTAACTTTGGTAATATTTTTGTCAAAGAAATTACATACTTCAACGGCAGATTTGTTGAGGGCTTCCAGTGCTTTCAGCAGGGGAGCTTTGTAATCCAGTGATTCGCCGGTATAAGAAACGAAAATGGTGGGGATGCAAAGTGTTTTGCCATGACCAATTTCAATAATGAAAGCAGGGGAGGAAGGATCCCAGGCAGTGTAACCACGGGCTTCAAAAGTAGCACGTAAGCCACCACTGGGGAAGGAGGAAGCATCGGGCTCCTGTTGGATCAGTGCGGCGCCGTCAAATTCTTCAATGGCTGTACCATCACTTTTCAGGGTAAAGAAAGAATCATGCTTTTCGGCAGTGGTTCCGGTAAGGGGTTGAAACCAGTGCGTATAGTGGGTTACGCCCTTGCTCTCGGCCCAGGCACGGATACCGTTGGCAATCTGATTGGCTACAATCCGGTCGATTTTTTTACCACCGCGGATGCTTGTTACCAGGCTTTTATAAGCCTCGTCGCTCAGGTATTCCCTGGCAGTTTTCAGTGTAAAGACACTGGAACCAAAAATGCCCGTAACTTTTACACTGGCTTGTGTAGCCGTGTTATTATTGTTAATGGCGCTGATCGCGTTAAAGCGTAATGACATATAAAATTGTTTTTTTGACGGGATAAAAATAATATCAAAATGTGCGAAAACTCAATTTTTTTCTTCAAAAAGGCATAAAAAATGACTTAAATGTGTAAAAAATGTTACATAGAATTAATTGTAATTTGATTTGAAAAACTGGGTAATCAATCTTATTTTATTGACTTTCAATCCAATAGAATCATTTTAACTCATATTGAATTTTTCTGTCCGATCCTGTCATAACTTTATTGCAGAAATCCATTTGGCTATGAAAAACCTGTATGCTTTATTGCTTACCAGCTTCCTGCTGTCTTTTACTACGGTTGACGATTCCTGGAAAACGGTCAAGGTGCTCGAAAAGCTCACCATATCCATGCCCGCGAATGTGCAGGATGAAAAACCCGCTGAAACCCTCATCAGTCAGTTTAAACGGGCTGTTCAGACAGATTCCACAGAAATTTCATTGGCACTGGTAAACCTGGTCCAGTTGGGTCTCACAGAAGATATGTTGAATATGGTGAAAGAAACTGCCATGTTTAAAGAAGCCATGCAGACCGGCCTGCTGAAAGACGGTGCTACCATTGTAAAAGAATCCAGCGGTAAGCATCAGGATAAATACCAGTATTACCAGTACGAACTCAGCAAGGAAGAAGGGGGCAGGAAACAGACCCTGGTTACCCGCATCGTATATTATAAAACTTATGCCATCACCCTGGCTTATAAAACCAGGCCTGGTAAATTAAACCAGGAAGATATGGATCGCTTTTTTAATTCACTGACCATCGGAGCTTAGCAGCTGTATTTTTTAGCCGGTCTGTAACTTCTGTTTGACCTGTCCGTTACAGGATCGGATCATTAATACAACTACTATGAAAAAAATCATGCTGGCGGCAGCCCTCTTATGCAGTGTGTCTGTCTTTGCCCAACTCAACTGGCTCCCGGTACAGGGTAATGGCCATGTAAAAAAAGAAACCAGGGACGTAGGCAGTTTTAAAAAATTGCATTCGTCGGGTTCCTGGGACGTAATGATTGCTTACGGAAGCAAAAACACAGTGGAAGTGGAAGGCGATGAAAACCTGCTGGAATATATTGAAACCAAGGTGGAAGATGGCGAATTGCGCATCAAAGCTGCCAAACGGGGTAACCTGCGTTCGCGGAATAAGATCACCATTTATGTAACCATGAATACGGTGAATGGCATCGCCCTGTCGGGTAGTGGTGATATTATTGGTAATGGTAATTTTTCTGCTGAGGGAACTACCCAGGTAAAAATATCCGGCTCCGGTAATATCCGCTTCCAGTTTAAACGTTTTGGAGATGTAACGGCGGCGGTATCAGGCAGTGGTAACCTGCAGTTGAAAGGCAATGCCCAATCCTGTGATGCGCAGGTAAGCGGCAGCGGCGATATTGATGCCGGAGAACTTTTTTGTGAAGCGGCCAAAGCCCGTGTGAGTGGCAGCGGCAATATTCGTGTCAATACCAGCCGATCACTGGAAGCGCGTATTTCCGGTAGTGGTAATATCTATTATAAGGGGGGAGCGGGTGATATAACTGCCAAAAGCAGTGGCAGCGGGAAGGTGATCAAGGGATAATGGTACGGAATATGATTGATGCACCTGTGCATGATGAGCTTTTTCATGGTGTACAGGTGCATTTTTTATGTGGAAACTTCATCTTGTCCGCAAGCCGTACTTTCTTACCTTCGCAGCATCATGGAAATAACCGTTCAAACCGCCGAAAAACTGCGTCTGACAGCAGAAGAATTCGAGTTGATCAAGCAGAAACTGGGCCGTACACCCAACTTTACGGAATTGTGTGCTTTTAGTGGTATGTGGAGCGAGCATTGCAGTT
>JAACZQ010000153.1 GCA_009996675.1 Chitinophagaceae bacterium | reverse complement strand
GCCTGGATGTGATTGATTATGTGGTGAAACCAGCTCTGTTTGACCGTGTACTCAAATCGGTTGAGAAAGCCATTGAGTATATCGAAATCAAAAAACAAACCAAAACCGCTTCCGGTATTAATATTCCCGAGCCAGCCGGTTTTCATGAGATTGGGAGCCGTACGGCTTCAGATGAATATTTCTTCATTAAAGACCAGAACGGTTTTACCAAATTGCTGGTGGCTGATGTCATGTTTATTGAAAGCATGGGCGACTTCTCCCGCATCCATACCGTGCAGCATAAAAGCTTTGTGGTATTGGTGAGTCTGAAAAATATTGAGAAACAGGTATCACCCAATGTATTCCGCCGGGTGCACAAACAATACATCGTAAACCTTTCGCATATCCACTCGGTCATGTCTGCAGAGCTGCAGTTATCCGACAAACAACATATCCCTGTCAGTCAGCTGTACAAACAAAATCTGTTGGAATCTGTGGTGGAAAGAAAATTACTGAAACGCTTCAGCGAGTAGGACTTACCAGCTGGCCCGGGCAGAAGGGCCGGTATCCAAACCTGCAAATTGCCCCGCCTGGTATTTGTGATAAGCTGTAATGGCAATCATACCCGCATTATCGGTACAATATTCGAAAGCCGGTATATGGGTTTCCCAGCCAAGTTTGGCGCCGGAGGCTTCCAATGCCTGTCGCAAACCACTGTTGGCGCTCACGCCGCCGGCGAGACATACCCTTTTGATACCCGTTTCCTGTACCGCTTTTTTCAATTTTTTCATCAGCACCGAAACAATGGCATACTGTACCGAAGCACAGAGATCATTCCGGTTTGCTGCGGCAAAACCAGGCTCCTGTTTCTGGAGAAAATATAAAACAGATGTCTTTAACCCACTGAAACTGAAGGAAAGTCCGGGCACCTGCGGTTCTGCAAAACTGTATTTCTTGGGATCCCCTTCTTTGGCATACCGGTCAACGAGCGGACCACCCGGATAAGGCAAGCCCAGCAGTTTGGCCGTTTTATCAAACGCTTCCCCGGCGGCATCATCAATGGTTTCACCCAGAACTTCCAGCTCGAGCGGACTACGCGCCAGTACTATCTGCGTATGGCCGCCACTCACCGTCAGGCATAAAAAAGGAAAGGCCGGGGCGGGCTGGGCAATCAGGTTGGCCAGCACATGTGCCTGCATGTGGTGCACTGCAATCAGGGGAATATCCAGTGATAGTGCCATGGATTTGGCAAACTGAGCACCGACCAGTAAACTTCCGATCAGACCCGGTGCCTGGGTAAATGCCAGGGCCGACAAATCCTGCATGGCAATCCCGGCTTCCTGCATGGCGGCGTCTACGACCGGAACAATATGCTGCATATGGGCGCGGCTCGCCAACTCCGGCACAACACCGCCATATTGTTCATGAACAGCCTGACTGGCAATAATATTCGACAATATGCGGCCATCTACACATACCGATGCCGATGTTTCATCACAGGACGACTCTATAGCCAGAATTTTGACAGATGCCATTCGGCAAAATTATGGTTTATCGTTTGTAGTTGAAGGGAATTGAGGGAGTGGTGAGTAGTGAGTAGTCAGTAGTGAGTGCTGCCAGCAAACCTCAAACCAAAAACCAAAAACCAAAAACTACTTAGTTCTGATCGCTACCACCGGATCCATTTTAGCGGCTATGGAGGCTGGTATGATCCCGGAAATAACACCGAGGAAGATACAGATGCTGAGAGCCAGGATGATGATATTGGGGGCGATGTAGATGGCAAAGGGTAACACACTGCTTAACACAAGCGCCATCAGCCATACCAGGAATAGTCCGATCAGTCCGCCGATGATGCAGAGAAAAGCGCTTTCCAGCAGGAATTCGGTGAGAATGGTACGGCGCTTGGCACCGATTGCTTTTTTCAGGCCAATCTGACTGGTTCTTTCCCGCACGGTAACAAACATGATATTGGCCACACCAAAAGCGCCTACAATCAGGCTTAATCCTGCAATGGCCCAGCCACCGGCGGTTACCTGGCCAAAAAAGCCTTTCACCTGTTCGCTGAACATGGCAACATCATTACAGGAGAAATTATCTTCTTCCACCGGACTGAGGCGGCGGATCTGTCGCATCACACCTACCAGTTCATCCTGCAAAGCACTGGAAGCTATATGTGGCTTACCCTGCACCATAATGAAGGGATTACTGTAATCGGGGTCATATACACTGGCAAAATAGCGATAGGTCACAATCACGGACTGATCGTAATCAAATCCGCCTACAAAACTCTGTCCCTGTTTTTTGATGATCCCTACGATATTCACCCGGCGGCCATTATAGGAAACCTGTTTACCCAGTGCAAACTGGGCATTGCCAAATAATTCCTGTGCCACCACATAACCAATAACGGCGCTGGTATTACCCCGCAGGAACTCTGCATCATTCAGGTAACGGCCATATTCGATATCAATGGTCTGAATAGCGGTGAACTCCTCAGATACGCCATAGATATTGACGTTACTGAGGATATTGTCCTTATAACTCAGGTTAACCGAGTTGGAAACAAAAAAAGCGGTATTGGCTGCCAGCTGGCTCTTACCCTTGATGAAACGCATTTCATCGATTTTGGGAACAGGGCGTTTTACATATTTCCACCAGGGATAATCGGGGCCACCGGAATAATTCCATTTATCTATATAAATAGTATTGTTGCCAAAGGCCTTGATATCATTCTGCACTTTACGCTCAAGGCTGTCAACCGTTGCCAGTACTCCAATGATACAGAAGATACCGATGGTGATACCGAAAAGCGACAGGAAAGTGCGCAGTTTGTTTACCCGTAATTCCTGGAAGGCCATACGGAAACTGTTCCACAATATGCTGAGCAGTTTAAACATGATTCAAATGTAAGATTCCCGGCCCGGAGCAGAAAGTATTTTTACACAGGTGGTTGAACCAGGCAGGCCGGAAATTGTTATTTACGTGAAAACCAGTGTTTGCAAGGCTTTTAGCTGCCGGTAATGGCTGCCGAAAGCGAATACCGGAGGAGAATGAACGCTTTTTATCAACAAAATCATCCAAAAAAGTTTTTCAATTCTCAGATAGCTATTGCCTTGTGTGCTATTTTTGCAGCGATTTCTTCAACATAAACTTGCGATATGACCTGGAAACAAGTGTTCGTTTCATCTGTGGGAAGGAAATTGGTGATGGGCTTTACCGGCATCTTCCTGATTCTCTTCCTCATTGTACATGCCGGACTGAATGCCTGTATCTGGGCCGGCGACGGTGGTGAAATGTTTCTCAGAGCCGCCCACTTCATGGGCAGTAACTGGGTTCCCCGTATACTCGAAATCGGCCTTTTTGTAGGCTTTATCCTCCACATTGTACAGGGCTTTATGCTCACCGCTTACAACAGAAGCAAACGTTCTATCGGTTACGCCGTGAATTATGCCGACGGCAGCAAATGGTACAGTCGCAGCATGGGATTACTCGGCACGCTGGTACTGCTTTTCCTCATCATGCACCTCTCCCATTTCTGGTTCCCCAACAGAGCTTCACAAGGTTTCCTGCTGGGCGAAGAAATCAACCTCTTCGAAAAAATGAAAACCGAGTTCAGTGTGCTTTGGGTAGTGATTGCTTATGTGATCGGTTGTATCTCCCTGGCTTATCACCTGGCCCATGGTTTCCAGAGTGCTTTTAAAACCCTGGGGGTACACAATAAACGTTATAACCAGATGTTGACTTCCATCGGATACGGTTTCTCCATCATCGTTCCGCTGGTATTTGCCATGATGCCCATTAGTTTTTACCTGGGCTGGGTATAACCTGAAC
>JAACZQ010000152.1 GCA_009996675.1 Chitinophagaceae bacterium | reverse complement strand
GTAGAAACCGGTGCTACCGTAATGGTGCCTCTGTTTGTGGAGGAAGGAGAACTGATCCGTGTGAACACCAAAAGTGGCGATTACGTAGAGCGGGTTAAGGAATAATATTATTTTACTATATAACAAAAAAGGGCACTAAAGTGCCTTTTTTTGTGAAATGGTCTCCGACCTATTGGTCTGGGATACATTTAAGGATGGATGCGTAGACGGGCTATCTATGGGGACATAAATGGATGATTTTTGTCCTTTGTGCAGCTCAAAACCGCTTCCGGTAACAAAGACCCAAAATCAAACAAAAAGGCGTTTTTTATCAAAAAAAGGGTATTTTGCCCCCCAATTTGACCAAAACTAACTGATTTTACCCCAAAAATTGCCATTATGGATTTAAAGCAAATTCACGAATTGATCAAGATCATCAATAAGAGTAATATTGGTGAAATTAGTATAGAAGACAAGGATGGTAAGGTAACCATCAAGCAAAAAGAAGAGCCGGTGGTGACCGTAGCCGCACCTGCACACCAGGTATTTACCACCAGCCCTGCTCCGCTTCCCCAGGCGGCTCCTGCTGCCGCTGCTCCGGCTGCTCCTGCTGCTGCTCCGGCCCCTGCCAAGAACGACAACCTCATTACCATAAAGAGTCCCATGATCGGTACATTCTACCGTCGTCCTTCACCCGATAAGCCCATGCTGGCTGAAGTGGGTACGGAAATTACCCCGGGTAAAGTGGTATGCATTATTGAAGCTATGAAGTTGTTCAACGAAATCGAAAGCGAAATCAGCGGTACCATTGTGAAGGTACTGGTAGACGACGCCAGCCCGGTTGAATACGATCAGCCACTGTTTTTGGTAGAACCCAAGTAATTTGACAATAATGCAATGACGGGATCTGAGAATGAAATGTGTTTTATTTTCAGTTGATCCTGTGGTCATAAGTGCATACTGTTTTCAAATTATTAATTATCAAATTCTCAAATTGAACTAATGTTTAAAAAAATACTGATTGCCAACAGGGGAGAGATTGCCTTACGTGTGATTCGCACCTGTAGAGAGATGGGTATTAAAACAGTAGCGGTGTATTCTACTGCCGATAAAGACAGCCTGCATGTAAAATTTGCAGATGAAGCGGTTTGTATCGGAAAGCCACAAAGTGTAGATTCTTATCTGAATATCCCACATATAATGGCTGCGGCCGAAATTACCAATGCCGATGCGATTCACCCCGGTTACGGATTCCTGGCTGAAAATGCCCGATTCTCACAGATATGTGCAGATCATGGCATTAAGTTTATTGGGCCCACTCCGGAGATGATTAATAAAATGGGGGATAAGATCACAGCAAAAGATACCATGATCAAAGCGGGTGTACCCGTTGTGCCCGGTGGAGAAGGTTTGCTGGAAAGCCTGGAGCAGGCGAAATCACTGGCCCGCGAGATTGGCTATCCCGTAATCCTCAAAGCTACTGCCGGCGGTGGTGGTAAAGGTATGCGTGTGGTTTGGGAAGAATCTGAGATGGAACGTAATTATACCACGGCCAAGCAGGAAGCAGCCGCTTCTTTCAAGAACGATGGTATCTATATGGAGAAATTTGTGGAAGAGCCACGCCACATTGAAATTCAGGTTGCCGGTGACCAATATGGTACGGTTTGCCATATGAGTGAACGGGATTGTTCCATTCAACGTCGTCACCAAAAACTGGTGGAAGAATCTCCCTCGCCTTTCATGACACCTGAGCTGCGTAAGAAAATGGGAGAAGCTGCTATTAAAGCGGCGTCTGCTATTAATTATGAAAGTGTAGGAACCATTGAATTCCTGGTTGATAAGCACCGCAATTTCTACTTCATGGAAATGAATACCCGTATCCAGGTAGAACATTGTGTAACCGAGGAAGTAATCAATTTCGATCTGATCAAGGAACAGATTAAAATTGCCATGGGTGAGAAAATATCCGGACGCAATTACGAGCCTCAGATGCATGCCATTGAGTGCCGTATCAATGCCGAAGATCCGTACAACGATTTCAGGCCCTCACCTGGTAAAATCACCACCTTACATACGCCGGGCGGACACGGGGTTCGTGTAGACAGCCATGTATATGCCGGGTATGTGATTCCGCCGTATTATGATTCTATGATTGGTAAACTCATCACCATCGCACAAACCCGCGAAGAAGCTATCGATACCATGTATCGTGCCCTGAGTGAGTATGTGATTGAAGGTGTGAAAACCACCATTCCCTTCCACCTGCAGCTGATGCAGAACGAAGATTTCAGGAAGGGTAATTTCACAACCAAATTCCTGGAAACATTCCAGATGAAATGATATAAGGCCCCCATATATGGGGGCCTTTTTATTGGCCTGCTGTGCTTGTTGCCAGGCTGACGGGCAGAAACGCCTAATTTTGAATTTCTACTGAGCAGATAATCCCTGAGTTTTACTTAACCCCCTTTTGGGAATATCTATGCCTATGCGTTGGCAAATACTTCGCTCTTTTCTGAAGAAAAGATTTGATACCATTAATAATGAACGGCTGAAACGAAATCTACTGAATGCTTTGCCATTCTGGATCGGAGCTTTGTTGTGCGGCTTTATTGCTGTGATCTACGCACAACTTTTTGCCCTGGCAGAATCCGGTAGTGTCTGGCTTATTGCAAAAGTGCATTATTGGCTGTTGTTGATTATGCCGGCTTGCTTCCTTTTGGCCTGGTGGCTGGTGAATACTTATGCACCATTTGCCCGTGGTAGTGGTATTCCACAGGTTAGTGCAGCCATTGAATTAGCTACACCAAAGCATCACCACATGATTAATGCATTGCTTAGCCTGCGAATTGCATTCATAAAACTAATATCCAGCCTTGTAATGGCTTTTGGCGGTGGTGTGATTGGTAGAGAGGGCCCCACAATTCAGATATCGGCATCTGTATTTAAAAAAATTCATGACTGGCTTCCCGATTGGTACCCAAAAATTTCCAGGCAGAATATGATTGTTACCGGAGCCGCTGCGGGCCTGGCTTCCGCTTTTAATACGCCTCTGGGCGGAATTGTATTTGCTATAGAAGAACTGACCAAAACCCATTTTCGGTTCTTCAAATCTGCGCTGCTGACCGGCGTTATCATTGCCGGTCTAACGGCCCTGTATTTCCTCGGACCTTATTTATACCTGGGATACCCGCTATTGAATACAGTTTCCGGAAGCGTATTCTTACTGATCCTGTTATTAGCCGTAGCAGCCAGTTTGCTCGCATCGGGAATGACCAGTATTATCTTACATCTATTCCGTTTCAAAAAGCGGTTGAAAAAAAGATACCAGCAGTTGCTGTATGTAGCCCTATGCGGATTCTTATTAGCACTGATGGCTCTGTTGCTGGGAGAGCAAATGCTGGGATCAGGTAAGGGTATTATGATTCAAACCCTGTTCACCGATCAGAAAGAAGTTCCATGGTATCTTCCCATTTGCAGAATTTTCGGGTCATTGGTTTCCTTTACATCTGGGGCTGCGGGTGGGGTTTTTGCACCCTCGCTTAGTGCAGGCGCCAGTATTGGAGCCGTTATTTCCGGCTGGGTGCATGCGGGAGCAACCGAAACCAATTTGCTGGTCTTGTGTGGAATGACAGCATTCCTTACAAGTGTTACCCGTAGTCCTTTTACTTCCGCCATATTAATCCTGGAAATGACCAATAGTCATACAGTAATATTTTATATACTGATGGCGGCATTGGTGGCAAACCTGGTAACCAAATTATTTTCGCGGCATGCTTTTTATGATACTTTAAAAGAGCAATATATTCACGAAGTCAGGGCAGAACAATCCGGAACAGGTCATAGCTAAATGACAAAGCCTGCAATCACTCGCAGGCTTTGTAACTAGATTTTCAGGGGTGTTTTATTTTCCACCACCACGGCCGCCACCGCCACGATTCTTTCTCATTTCTTCGTAAAAATCATTCACAGCTTTCACCTGATCATCGGTCAGGGGAATGGCTTTCAATTTCTTTTCTCTTTCATCATTGGTTTCTTTCATTTTTTTAGCGCGATCTTCTTCGCTGAGGTCACGCAAACCACGCATTTGTTGCTGTGCCCATACCTGAACTTCCAGTACTTTGTCGGCCTGTGCATCGGTGAGTTTGGTTTTTTCGATCAGCTGGGGTTTAATGCGTTGCTTCATCATTTCCAGCATTTGGGCAGGATCCATTTGTCCGCCGCCCTGAGCCATAGCTGTGGTGAGGGTACAGCAAAAGGCGATTGTAAGAAT
>JAACZQ010000151.1 GCA_009996675.1 Chitinophagaceae bacterium | reverse complement strand
CGGGAACGACTATTTTGCCGATGAAGTGGGGGTGTTGAAGCTGAATATGACTCCCAAAGAGGCTGTCAGTGCCGGGGATGTGGGTTATATCATCACCGGTATCAAGAATGCCAAAGAAGTGAAAGTAGGGGATACCATTACCCTGGCCAATAATCCCGGTGAGATGATCAATGGCTTTGAGGAGGTAAAACCCATGGTATTTGCGGGTATTTTCCCGGTGAATACGGATGAGTTTGAAGAATTGCGGGATTGTATGGACAAGCTGCAGCTCAATGATGCTTCCCTGACTTTTGAACTGGAAACCTCACAGGCCCTGGGCTTTGGTTTCCGATGCGGATTCCTGGGCTTGCTGCACATGGAGATCATCCAGGAGCGACTGGAGCGTGAGTTTAACCAGACTGTTATCACCACCGTTCCCAACGTAAGCTTTAATGCGTATACCACCCGCGGGGAAAAAATCATTGTGAACAATCCCGCCGAAATGCCCGATCCCGTAAAGATCGATCGCATTGAAGAACCTTTTATTAAAGCGCAGATCATTACCCTGCCCGATTATATTGGTAATATCATGACCCTTTGTCTGGGTAAGCGGGGTATTCTCATCAACCAGAGTTACCTGACACCCACCCGTGTGGAGCTGATTTTTGAAATGCCACTTACCGAGATCGTATTTGATTTTTACGACAAACTGAAAAGCTCAACCCGCGGTTATGCTTCATTTGATTATAGTCCTATTGGCTACCGCGAAGCAGATATTGTGAAGATGGATATCCTGTTGAACAGTGAAAAAGTGGATGCTTTGAGTGCATTGATCCATCGCAGCCGCGCCACGGATTTTGGTCGTAAATTATGTGAGAAACTGAAAGAATTATTGCCCCGTCAGCAATTCCAGATTGCTATACAGGCTGCTATTGGCGCGAAAGTGATTGCCCGCGAAAATATCAGCGCTATGCGTAAGGATGTTACCGCCAAATGTTATGGTGGTGATATCAGCCGTAAACGTAAGCTGTTGGAAAAACAGAAAGAGGGTAAGAAACGTATGCGCCAGATTGGTAGTGTAGAAGTACCGCAGGAAGCGTTTCTGGCGGTGTTGAAGCTGGATTAAAGGATATGATGGTAAATCGTCAAACTAGAAAGGTGAAAAGTGCAAGGAATTATCCCTTTGACTTTTCACCTTTCACGTTTTACAACATCAGTTCCCCCGTCCGCGCCGCTGGTCGGGATTCACCGAGGGCCTGGGATCTACTTCGTTGATATTGGGAACATGCACCCATTTGCCCGATTGCCAGCGGAAGCCTTCATAGGTGCCATAGGGTACCAGGGTATATTTTTTCCGGGTATCACCCTCTTCACTCACCAGGTGTGCCAGTATGATCATGTCCAGCTCGGGATCATAATTTAATTTGGCATTGGCTTCTTTCTTGAATTCGAAACAGAACCGGTAAGCAGGTTGATAGGGTTTGATACTATCGTTGCGGTAATTGAAATACCTGCCACCGAATTGCGGATTACCTGCATCATCAAAAGTCAGTACTTCCATCCATTTCTTCGCACTGCGCGCATCGTTGGCATCATAGCCCAGTAATGTATAGTATTTGCGGTTGTTGTAGGCTGTTTGAATGATATTGTAGTACACCGCGCCAATCCAGTGCTGGTTATCCCGTACGGAGTCAACCGGATTCTCGGTATACCGTGAATAATCGTACAAAGGAATCAGTTTCAGCGAACCATCTTTTGTACGCATTTGTATGGCGCCTTTCTGGCGATAATGACTCAGGTCCTCCATTTGCAATTGCCAGGTAAAAATGCGGAAACTGCTGTCGGGCGCGTATAGTTGCGAGATGGTTGTGAGTGAATCGAAATGATAGCTGAATGAATAGGGGGTACGCAGTGCGCGAACGAGTCCGCGTGTAAATAAACTGTCGGCACGGAAACGGTCGGGGAATTCTTCGGCATTCAGGATATCATAGGCAGGTTTTTTCAGCGCTTCTTCCATTGCTGCCAGTGAAACGGCTTGCTGTGCAGTGGCAGCACCACCGCAGCATAATAGTATTGCTAACAGGAATTGTTTCATCATATCCTTTCCCGATTTCCATACAAACATACGCCAAGCGCATATCAGCAGTATATAAATTCAGATTTTTAGGCTTTTCTTATCGCTTCCACTGCCTGGGCAAAATCCAGTAATGAAGAGAAACGCAGGTCTATATCCGGATGTGGAAAGGGTGTTTCCGGGTGTGTGGTGGCCAGGTATACGGTATGCATACCGGCATTACGGCCAAAAGCCATATCACTGGGACGATTACCTACCATAAGGCTTTCCGCTAAATGAATATCTGGGTATTGTTCCCTGGCCTGGAATGCCATACCCGGATTGGGTTTGCGGTTGGGGGAATCATCCGCCAGATCGGTGCAGTAAAAAATATGATCGATGCGACCACCGGCAGCGGTTAATTGCTGTTGCATGTAAGCATGTATGTCATGCAGGTCCTGCAATGTCATTAAGCCTTTACCAACCCCTTTCTGGTTGGTGGTTACAATAATGCGTTTGAATAAACCGCTGAGCAGCCGCATCGCTTCCGGTACACCATCGTATAAATGAAATTCTCCCGGATGCAGGATATAGTCGTTGTTTTTCTCATGGTTTAATACACCATCCCTGTCCAGAAACAGGGTCCAGTCGGCATGGGTATCGGCCAGGTTGAATGAGGCAGTCTGCATGCAATTAAAAGAGGGCTGCTTCGGTGAGTTCGCAAATGATATGTCCGAGTAAAATATGACTTTCCTGTATCCTCGGTGTTGTGGTGGAAGGTACATTCAGCAGGATATCGCTGAGTGTTTTCATTTTGCCACCGGTAGCACCGGTAAAACCAATGGTAATGATCTGTTGCTGGCGGGCGGTTTCAAATGCTTTGACAATATTGGGGGAGTTGCCCGATGTGCTGAGACCAATTAATACATCACCGCTTTGCATGGTGCCTTCTACCAACCGGCTGTAAATATCATCGTAGCTGTAATCATTGGCAACAGCGGTGAGGTAGGAGGTATTGCAATGCAGGGCATCGGAGGGCAGGGCACGCCGGTTTTTATAAAATCGTCCGGAGAATTCAGCTGCCAGGTGTTGTGCGTCGGCAGCACTGCCGCCATTACCACAGAACATTACTTTATGACCGTTGCGAAAAGAAAGGGTAACGGCATCCACTGCCTGCTGCAATCGTGACAGCAGATCGGTATCCTGTAAGATATCCTGTTTAACCTGAATAGATGCCTGTATGATTTCCTGCAATTGATGATTCATAATACACTTGTTTTTACCCTGCAACCAGTTCCCGGATGGTCCGGAGCAATTGGTCCCAGCTGTATTTCTTTTTCTCAACACGAAGATGCGGAAAAAATGAGGTTTCGCCTAATGCATACAGTTGTTCAATGCCTGCTGCAATGGATGCTGCATTGGGTTCTGTCACCCAACCCACTTTTTCATGTGGTACCATTTCGGCCAGTGCGCCTACGCGGGTAACCAGCATGGGCTTATCGAAGTGATAGGCGAGTGGGGTAATACCCGATTGGGTAGCATGTTTATAGGGCTGTATGATAAAATCGGCTGCGCAGAGATAATAGCGTACCTCGCTGTCGGGGATAAAATCGGTATGCAGGTAGAGATCATCCGCCAGCTGGTATTGCCGGATCAGCTCATCATAAGTGCTTCTGTCTTCATAGAACTCCCCTGCAATCAAGAGCTTGGGTATACTGCCGTTTTTTTGTTTCAGCAGGTATAAAGCTTCCAGCAAGAGATCGAGGCCTTTGTAGGCACGGATAAAGCCAAAGAAAAGGATGATGGGACCTGTTTCGGGCAGTTGCAGGTGTTGGCGTGCTTCGGTCTTGGTCACCGGTTCGCCAAAATTATCATACAAGGGGTGCACGACCATGCGGGCCGGTTTCTGTGTAAACAAACGCAGGTCCTGCATGACTTTCTCACTCATGGTGATGAACGCATCTACGGGTTTGATGAAATAGCGGGTAAACCAACGATCACCGGGTCTTTTTTCGTGTGGAATAACATTGTCGGCAATGCAAACAATTTTACTGTGTTTGTTGCCGCGGATCAAACGCAGGATGGTACCCAGGCAGGGGCCCATGAATGGCAGCCAGTAACGAACAACGATCAGGTCGGCTTTTTCCCTGCGTATGGCCATACCCACCCGTAGCCAGTTGAATGGATTGATGGAATTGATACAGGTTTTGATGTTCAGATCGGTGGGCTTGGGTTCATTGCCATATTGCGAAGAACCCGGAAAGAGGAAGGAGGGGTATTGTAAGGAGAAAGAGTAGATGCTTACTTCATCTCCGGCCGCCTGGAAAGCGCGTGCCAGCCGCTCATTAAAAGTAGCAATACCACCACCACGCAGGGGCCAGGCAGATCCTATGATGATCACTTTTTGCTGCATGGTTGATTAACCTATCCGTTCAAACCCGAACGTTCTTCAATCAGGTATACATTTCTTTCAGAAGCATTGCGGGCAATCAGCTCGGCGATGAATCCCGCGAGGAATAATTGCACACCAATGATCATGGTGGTGAGTGCAATGTAGAAACTGGGACGGTTGGTGAGCGAAAAATCTTCCCAGCGCAGTTTGCCGATCACCAGGTAAATGCTGGCGCCAAAACCTATCAGGAAAAA
>JAACZQ010000150.1 GCA_009996675.1 Chitinophagaceae bacterium | reverse complement strand
AAGCGACGATCATAAAAACTGTGGCAAGTTTCATAATCTTAATGGTTTGATCTGTCTTCCGGCCACGGACAGTTGCGGATTGACAAACAGAAGTTAAATACATAGATTTGTATTGTTTGTGTAGTAAATAAGCAGTTCATGACAAGCTGTATGGTTTTGCTATGCAACATTCGCCGGGTCCTGCTGCAACAGGCCCGGTTTTGTTTATAGCAATTCCTTAACCATCATGCCCCACCGCAAAAAAGAAAAATTGAAAGGCTTTCATGCATTTGGTATTTATCGTGAAACAATGATTTTATTACCCTCAACCCGGAAACGCAACTCACCCGTGAGCTCCAGCTTTTCAAACACTTTAGACACGTTATTATTCCGGGTAATCTGACCCGTGAAACGCATATCCACATTACCCTGGTACTGGATGTCTACATCGTACCAGCGCGACAACTGCCGCATGATGGTCCGCAGATCGGTACTCTTGAAAACAAAGAGTCCGTTTTTCCAGCCCAGCACTTCCTCAGGATCCATATCTTTTGTCAGTTGAATCTGTCCATTCCGGCTTACCAGGGCCTGTTCACCCGGTTTGAGTAACTGGGGTCTTCCGGCTGACTGACCCGGAACGGAAATTTTAACTGAACCTTCTAACAGACTGGTTTTAATATGGTTTTCATCGTCATAAGCATTCACATTGAAATGGGTACCCAGTACTTCAATGGCAGATTGACCAGCTTGTACGATAAAGGGTTGTTGGGCATTGTGGGCTACTTCAAAATATACTTCACCGGTAATATGCACCGATCGCGTATCGCCATGGAAGGAAGTGGGGAAACGGATGGAGGATGCAGCATTCAGCCATACTTTGGTACCATCGGAAAGGGTCACCTGGAATTCACCGCCACGGGGAGTGGTAATGGTGTTGTAATATACTTTGGCGCTGGCAGCCATTGCATCCTGGTTGAGAGAATAGGTAATACTGCCTCCGTTCTTTTTTTCCAGGCTGGAAACACCCTGCTCGCCCAGTATACCATTGCGGGCACTGTCCAGTAAGATCACCGAACCGTCGTCCAGTACCAGGGTGGCTTTATTACCCCCAGGGGCCAGGTCATTCACCAGCTTAACCGGTTTAGCGGCTATCAGCGGGGATGGTTTTGAGGACTGCCAATACCAGAATACGCCCATGGACAGCAGCAAAATGAGCATGGCAGCCACTGCAGGCAGGCGCATACGGCGGTACAGGGAACGCTCCTGCGGTTGCCGGGCACGGATGGTGGCTTCCAGTTTCGCACTAATTTGTCGGGACAATTCATCGGAGTTGGCATAACCCGATGCAGAGAGGTCAGTAGTTTCCTGGCTGAACGACTGGTACCAGTCATCCAACAGGGCTCGCTCATCGTTGGTTAGGCTTCCCTCCTGGTACTTTTGAATCAGTACGAGAATCTTTTCTGGGATCTGCATATTACTATAGTGACTCCAGTGGAACCAATCCCCTATGCCTGATCAACATTTTTTCAGGAAGGTTATACTACCAGGGGGAAAATATGAGCAGGGCCGGAATAAGGGTTGTGAGAAAACTGCGAAGAGCCAGGCGGAGCTGTTTCAGGGCCTTGGTCAACTGCCCTTCTACGGTTTTGGGTGAAATATGCATCAGTTCGGCTATCTGCTTTACAGACATCCCTTCACTACGGCTGTATTGAAAAACCATACGGCATTTCTCCGGCAGTTTTTGCACTTCTTCCTGTACCAGTTGTAATATGCGTTTATAATGCACCGATTCTTCCAACGAAGGGGTTTGTTCTGCTGGTATGCTGCGCAGCGTATTCAGGTAATGCTGTGCATGACCAGCTTTACGCAAGCGACCCAGAACCAGGTACTTGGTAGCCGTGGCCAGGTAGTTTTCCAGTAAAAGAATTTGCGACTGTTCCCGGTTGGCCCATAAGCTCGTAAACACATCGTGTACAATATCTTCGGCTTCCTGAATATTGTGCAGACGCTGGTAGGCAATGGTGAATACTTTCTGCCAGTAGCGTTCATAAATGGCCATAAAAGCCGACTCATCCCCTTCTTTGAGGCGTTCAATCAGTATGGCATTGGTATGGTGTACAGCAGGATTCATGATGGCAGCACCGTAAAATTACAGAAATCCATTTATCAGTGCCAAGCAGAAAAAGTAGTTAATGGACGAACGGTTGCTGGGTATGCAATCATTACATATCACCTACTACACTTCTGAAAAGATCATATTTGATTTACTTTAATCCTATTAACCATCAATGCTGCTCATATAAGTTAACCAGCCGAAAAACATTTTTTAGACACAGGGTTATATCAATTATCTGCACAAAAAAAGAGCTCTAATTGCTTAGAACTCTTTTCGTCGGGACGACTGGATTCGAACCAGCGACCTCTTGCACCCCATGCAAACGCGCTACCGGGCTGCGCTACGTCCCGAAACCGGTGTTCAACGATTGATACTCAGGCATCTTTCTATTGAATCGGGTTGCAAATATAGGGGTAGAAAACAAAAAATCAGGTTATATTGCAGGAAATTTTAGAAGACTTCATGAAGATCCTCATAAGGCAAGCCACCATTGCCGATCCAAAGGCTGCAAATAACGGATTGGTGCAGGATATTCTGGTGGATGGATCTGAGATCAGTGCCGTAGCCAACGCCATTGATACACCCGCAGATCAGGTCATTGAAGCCCAAGGGCTGCTGGTTTCTCCCGGATGGGTAGATATTTTTTGTCATAGTGCCGATCCCGGTTTTGAACAACGCGAAACACTGGCTACCGCCGCCGCAGCCGCCGCGGCAGGTGGTTTTACCCATATTTTCGCCCTGCCGGATAATAAGCCCGTAACCGATAATAAAAGCCAGGTTGAATACATCCGCCTCGGTTCCCGCGACCTGCCCGCAAGCATCCTGCCCATCGGAGCCGTCACCCGCAAAATGGAAGGCACCGCCCTCGCAGAAATGTATGATATGCGCAATAGCGGCGCTGTGGCTTTTGCAGATGGACTGAGCCCGGTTCAATCACCCGGACTCCTGCTCAAAGCATTGCAGTATGTAAAAGCATTCGACGGTGTGATCATACAATTACCGGTGGATAAAAGCATTGCCGGCAGCGGGCTCATACATGAAGGCATCATCAGTACCCGTCTGGGCTTACCCGGTATTCCTGCCCTGGGCGAAGAGCTGATGATCAAAAGAGATATTGATCTGTTGCGTTATACCGGTTCTAAACTGCATATCACAGGAGTATCCACTGAAAAGGGACTGCAACTCATCCAGGCTGCCAAGGCTGAAGGATTGCAGATCACTTGCAGCGTTACCCCCAACCACCTGTTCTTCTGCGACGAAGACCTGCAGGATTATGATACCAACCTCAAACTGAATCCGCCCCTGCGCAGCCGTGCCGATATGATGGCGCTGCGTAAAGCCGTTGTAAACGGAGATGTAGACTGCATCAGCTCCCATCACCTGCCGCAGGACTGGGATCATAAAACCTGTGAATTTGAATATGCAGCACCGGGTATGATTGGACTGCAAACCGTATTCCCGGTATTACAAACCCTGCTACCCGAACTGGATACCGCAGCACTGGTTGCATTACTCAGCACCAATGCCCGTAATATTTTCGGGCTCACGGCGACACATATACAACAGGGACAGGTTGCCGATCTGACTTTGTTCAGCCGGACAGGAAAAACGGTACTGACCAAAGCCACGATACGGAGCCGCTCTGCCAATACTGCGTTTATGGATCGGGTATTAACCGGACAAGTACTGGGAACCCTGCATAAGGGCAGATTCAACCACAACCAAAACCAACCAACATGAAACCCAATCTCGTTCAACAGGGAATTACCTACGGCATTATTACCGGGCTGATATTTGTAGTCGTTTCTTTTGGCGCCTGGTCCGTAGGTGATGCCAACAGTTTTGTCAGTATCACCGGCATCGCCAATTTCATTCCATATGTATTTGTGATCCTGATCATTGCCGGTATAAAACTGCGCCAGCAATCGGATAACAAATTAAGCTTCCAGGAAGCCCTTAAATTCACTTTCTGTGCGTATGTCGTATATGCATTGATTGAAGCCATCAGTAACTACATGCTTTTTGCAGTGATTGATAAAGACCTGACCGCACGCGTCATGGAGATCAGTATGCAGAAAGCCCTGAAGATGATGGAGAAATTCGGCGCATCACAGCAACAGATCGATGAAGCCATCAAAAAAATACAGGATGAACCCAAAGTAACATCATTCAAACAGGTATTCCTGGGCACCGGGGTATCCCTGATCTGGAATTTTGTTAAATCCTTACTACTCTCCCTCATCATTCGCCGGGAGCCTAAAATGGAAGATCAATTCAACTAATAGCGCATGGATATATCCATTGTAATACCCTTATACAACGAAGACGAATCGCTTCCGGAACTTTGTGCCTGGATTGAATCGGTGATGCAAAGAGAAGCACTGACCTATGAAGTAATCCTGGTGGACGACGGCAGTACCGATAATAGTTGGGAAGTGATTCGGGCTATTGGCGCAAAGAATCCCTTTTTCAAGGGTATTAAATTCCAGCGCAACTATGGCAAATCCGCTGCACTCAACGAAGGATTTAAAGCAGCCAGTGGTGATGTGGTGATTACCATGGATGCCGATATGCAGGATTCCCCCGATGAAGTTCCCGAACTCCGGCGCATGATACTGGAAGAAGGATATGATATGGTGAGTGGCTGGAAGAAAAAACGCTACGACAATACCCTAACCAAGAATATTCCATCCAAACTGTTCAATGCGGTAGCCCGCAGCAGTTCCGGTATTCAGCTGCATGATTTTAACTGCGGCCTCAAAGCCTATCGCAATAAAGTGGTTAAATGCATTGAAGTCTATGGCGAAATGCACCGGTATATACCCATACTGGCCAAATGGAGCGGCTTTAAAAAGATTGGAGAGAAAGTGGTAGAACACCGTG
>JAACZQ010000149.1 GCA_009996675.1 Chitinophagaceae bacterium | reverse complement strand
TTGCCCTTACCCAATACGGTGCTGAAATCTTCACTGTACCAGGTATAATCCTGGAAACCGTAAGGCGCCGTTAATTTCAGGTTCGCCTTGTCGTTGCAGAATACATTGCCGCGAATGGGACTGGTACAGTTTTCATTGATGTCGAGATAAGCATAACCAAAGTGACCGCCCTTGGTACAATCGTTCACGGTAAATTCCAGTCGCAAAGTCTTGCCCACATATCCCGGTAATTTCAGGGTAATCGGTGCCCATTCTTTGAAATACACATCTTGTCCCTTGGTTGATTTTTCAAAACCCGGGAGATTGGGTGCGGATATAAACTGGAAGGATCCGCAATTCACGTATTCGTTATCGGTAACATTGAACAGTTTTACTTCGAATTTGGGCTGCTCTATATCGGAGTGATCCCTGGGATTCTGGAAAACAACGGCATAGTAGTACATAATGCTGTAGTCGCCTTTCACATCGGGAACCGTAAAGGAATATTGAACAGATTGCGCTTCACGTCCCGCTCCGTTATTGCCCAGCATAATGGAATAGCCACTGCCGTTGGGACAGTTCACGGGAAAATCACCATAAAAATCTTTTTGAATAGCAGCGCCCTGGTTGGCATACATGGTGTGTTTGCCACTGATGGCAGGGGTTTCATGAATGCTGATAATACCGGCATCGTTGATGGAGCCATCAAAACATTTCCAGTGATCAAAATTGCCACTTTCAAAACCAATATTTGGCGGGCATTGTGCCCGGGCCTTGCCTGTACTGAGGAGGAGTACCAGCAACGGACAAGCCCATGAACATATTTTTTTCAATGCCTTCATCAGAATTCTTTATTTGAGCAGGGTTACACTGCCGGTCATGGGCTGGTGTTTACTGCTTAAACGAATAACATAATAATAAGTGCCCAGTAGCAGCGGTTTGCCGTTTTTGGAACCATCCCAGGGAATACTGTATCCCGTAGAACGAAAAACGGAACTGCCGTCACGGTTGAATACTTCTACACTTGCTTCAGGGTAATACTGCACGAAAGGTATCTGCCAGGTATCATGAATGCCATCGCCATTGGGCGTAAATGCATTCGGCGGAACGATTACCGGATCGTTTACAGTAACGGATATGGATTTTACAACGGTGCAGGATTTATCGGTCACTGCTTTGATATAATAAGTACCCGTAGCAGTCACCGATTGCGGATTGTTTAAAATTACGGTAGTATTGCTATCCTTCCAATAGCTGTATTGCCATTGATTGCTTTGCGTTACCAATTGTGTCAGGTTCACCACCGATGGAATCGTTACCGCAGCCACCGGCGTAACCGTGAATTGCGGCATGGGAAATACGGTAACATTGGCCTTGTGTAATACCTGGCAGCCGGAAGGTGACATAGCTTTTATGTAATAATCCGTCGTGCTGGTAAATACATGGTTGAAAGGAATGGATTGTGTTCCGGCCGCATCGGTCCAATAGCTAAACTGGATCGATGGATCACTGCCAATGGTGGGGTTATTGGCCCCTAACGACACTGCTCCACAGGCTTCCAGGTTTCGGAAAACAGCATTGGGCGGATTACCAAATGAAACTTGCACCGGTGCAATCGTTGCACAGCCATTCGTACCGGCAGCTTTGATGTAGTAAGTGCCCCGGACCGATACATCATTCGGCACACTCAATGGCCTGGTTGCCCTGGCATCGGTCCAGTAACTGAGTGATAATCCGGGTTCACTGCCTGCAGTAACCGATGATAGGGTAAGATCCACCTTACTGGGGTTACAGGCCGGAGGCGGCTGGTTAACTTTCAGGTCGGGCGAGGGAATGGTGGTCACATCCACCGAACCAATAGTGAAACAGCCGGCGCTATTGGTGGCTTTGATATAATACCGGCCCGTTTGGGTAACCGATTTGGGCGTAGTGAAAGGTTTGGTAGCCGCTGCGTCTGTAAAATAGCTGAAGCTTAATCCGCCGCTGCTGCCGGCTGTTACTGCCGTGCTGGTTATATCAACACCTGGTGAGGAACAACCGGATAAGACCGGTGCGGTTTGCAATACAATGGGGGCACTGGCTGCTTTTACAGTGGTGAAGATGGTATCCTGACAACCCTGGTTGGCAAAGGGGGTAATCACCAGCGCATAACGGGTATTGGTCTGGGGTGGGGGCGTGAGGATCAGTTCACGGTTGGAGCCGAGTAACTGCGCAAAATCATCGGTGTACCATTTGTACTGACGAAAACCGAAGGGGGAACTCAGTTTAACCTCGGTAGCATCACTGCAGAAATTATTACCCGTAACAGCAGCGCCACAGGTTTCATCAATATCCAGGTAGGCATAACCAAAGTGAATGCCCTGCGTACAATCGTTCACCGTAAATTCCAAACGGATGGTCTTACCTGCCAATCCGGCCAGCCTTACAGTAACCGGTGACCAGTCTTTGTAATACACTTGTTTTTCTATGCTGGATTCAGCAAAGCCGGGTTGACTGGCATCGGCAATAAACTGAAAAGAGCTGCAATCGATGTACTTATTATCAGTAACATTAAATACACGTGTTACAAAGCGAGGTTGCTCAAAAGGCTGGTGTTTAGGATCCTGGAAAACCACTGCGTAGTAATATACAATACTGAAGTCGGGCTGATCGGCAGGTACCGTTAATTCATAGGTTAACCCCACCGCTTTGGCACCCGCACCGTTATCACCCAGTCTAACCGAAAACCCACTTCCATTGGGACAGTTCACCGGGAAGCCGCCATAATAATCTTTTTCCTGGGGGGAGCTTTGCTGCAGCAGCGCATGCAGTTCCGGAATGGGTTCAACAGGATCCATGGTGATGGTACCCCGGCTGTCTATTTTACCACTGAAGCATTTCCAGGCATCAAAACTGCCATTCTCAAAACCAATGTTCTGAGGGCATTGGGCATGGTTCACCAGGGCCCAAAAACAAGCTGTTATGAGAAGCA
Organism: Chitinophagaceae bacterium; assembly: GCA_009996675.1. Taxonomy (GTDB): domain Bacteria; phylum Bacteroidota; class Bacteroidia; order Chitinophagales; family Chitinophagaceae; genus Sediminibacterium. Next base: position 2,118 of record JAACZQ010000149.1, on the reverse strand, counting down.
AGCATTTAAACAAGCCGGACAGTTTTTTTGAGGGCAATACAACCCTTTTTACACGCCTAATAAAAATATCAAATTTATCCGCACAGTCCCCCAAATTGGGATCAGTGGGCCAGTTTGGCATAGTTTTTTCCTTATTACCCCTGAACCAATGATCCTGCACATGAAAAAGACCATTTTTTATGCCATTGCGCTGCTGGTACTGGCTTCCTGCAGCAAAAAAGAAACCACCAGCAGCTATTTGTCCGGCCCGGCCAGTCAGACCGATAAACAATCCGTCGGTAGTTCGGCCACACAATTACTCAATGCCAATACTTATACCAGCCTGCGACTGGATATTCAGTACGCACCCGGTATGCAGCCGCAGTCGCAGACCATACAAAACCTCGTGACTTTTCTCCAGGATCGGCTGAATAAACCCGGTGGGATTACCGTTAGCCAGTCGCAGGTTCCCTCCCTGGGTGCCGCCACGGTGAATGTGGCCGACCTGGTGAACTATACCGATCAGCACCGGGTTTTGTACACCGACGGACAACAGATCAGCCTCTATATTCTCCTCGCCGATGCCGATTACAGCACCAGCGGGGTAGTGGGACTGGCTTATCGCAATACCGCTGTGTGTTTGTTTGAAAAAACCATACAGGCCAATAGCGGCGGTCTCAACCAGGCCAGCCGGGTAAAAGTGGAAACCGGTGTATTGCTGCATGAAATAGGACATTTGCTGGGACTGGTAAACAATGGCGTAAGTATGCAGTCAACCCACGAAGACACCGACCACAAAGCTCATTGCACCAATAGCAATTGTCTGATGTATTACAGCATACAAACATCGGGACTGTTTAACCGGTTAGACAATACCATTCCCTCGCTGGATGCAGCCTGCCTGGCAGATTTGCGGGCGGTGGGAGGGAGGTAGTTTTTGGTTTTTGGTTTTTAGTTTATGGTTGGGGAGTGATCTTTGTGATGCCGGGATTTTCCCGTAACCTTGGGTAGCTAAACAACTGAACATGAAAAAAGTAACCGGTATTGGCGGCATATTTTTTAAATGCGCTAATACAGCTGATATGAAAGCCTGGTATGCCAAAAACCTGGGTATTGAATCCGGAGAATATGGTGGTGGTTTTGAATGGCGGGAGAAAGACAATCCAGACACCATGGGTTTTACCGCCTGGAATCCTTTTCCTGCCAATACCAGGTATTTTGACCCCTCGCAAAAAGAGTTTATGATCAATTACCGGGTTGCCGATCTGGAAGCACTGGTCGCGCAGTTACGAGCCGATGGGGTAACCATCATTGATGAAATCACTACTTACGATTATGGCAAGTTTGTGCATATACTGGATCCCGAAGGCAATGCCATTGAACTCTGGGAACCTGCGTAGGGGAGTTTTGAGCTTTGAGCTATGAGCTATGAGCTTCTGGCTACTAGCCGCCAGCTTCTAGCTTTTGAGAAAACAACCTCCAACCAACAACTTTAGCTATTGGCAGTTGGCTATTGGCAGTTGGCGTATTGGCGCATTAGGGGTTAGGAGTTAGGTATGAGAGCTTGTCCGCATGAGGCGGATGTTAGAACTTGTCTACTTGAGGCGGATGATAGGTGATACACACTCACTACTGACTACTCACTACTCACTGTCTTCAATCAAAAAATCAAAAATCCACCTTCGCTGAAGCTATGGTGGATAAATCAAAAATTCAAACATCCACCTTCGCTGAAGCTATGGTGGACAAGTCAAAAACCAACCCCGCCGTTGTTGTGTCGCTGACCAACAACTTTCTGTTAAACGGGAAATCACACACCCGCCTTCGCATTAGCTTGTGCCACCGCTAAAGCTACGGCGACACGCGGTCGGCGGACAAGTCAAGAAATCAAAGATCCACCTTCGCTTTAGCTATGGTGGACAAGTCAAAAAATCAAACTTCCCTCCATATCTGACATCTGACATCTGCGATCTGACATTCACCCCAAGTCTTGTATTCATCGGTGATCCCTCGTACACGGACCTTAGACGCACCGTACACGGAGCGGTTGTTCATCGGTTGTGTTCGATGAATGAGCGGTAAAAAGCGTGGTGGGATACTGGAATCCCCTTAGTATCATAGTCTTACAGTATGGGAATG
>JAACZQ010000148.1 GCA_009996675.1 Chitinophagaceae bacterium | reverse complement strand
ACGGTAATACACGATAATACCACGGAAACTATTGAAAACACTGTCAAAAATCAGAGCCTGCAGCGGTGCTTCCGGATCCCCTGCCGGAGCTGGAATCCGATTCACAATGGCCTGGAGTATCTCTTCAATACCAATACCCGATTTACCACTGGCCAGGAGAATATCTTCCTGCTTACAGCCAATCAGGTCTACAATCTGGTCGGTTACTTCCGGAATCTTGGCCCCGTCCATATCAATTTTATTGATAACGGGTATGATTTCCAGGTCGTTGTCAATAGCCAGGTACAAATTACTAATGGTCTGAGCCTGAATACCTTGCGATGCATCCACCAGCAATAAAGCTCCCTCACAGGCGGCCAGGGCACGACTCACTTCATAGCTGAAATCCACGTGACCGGGTGTATCAATCAGGTTCAGTACATATTCCTGTCCATTCAACTTATAATTAATCTGAATAGCGTGACTCTTGATGGTAATGCCTTTTTCCCGCTCCAGATCCATATCATCCAGTACCTGGTTCATCATGTCCCGCTCCCCAATGGTCTTGGTATGTTCCAGTAAACGGTCAGCCAGGGTACTCTTTCCGTGGTCGATATGCGCAATAATGCAAAAATTCCGGATATGCTTCATAGGCGGCAAAGATACAACGGGAAGGGGATTATTTGAGAGGTCAGATCTTGGATGTCAGATCTTTGATTTTATGTCGGATTTCAGATCTCAGATGTCAGATCTTTGATCTTTGATTTGAGTGAGTAGTGAGTAGTCAGTAGTGAGTAGAACGCTGCTGGTCAGCAGATATGAACAATCAACCTCCAACCTCCAACCTCCAACCCCCAACTTCAAACCAAAAACCACAAACCAAAAACTACTTCAAAGCCTTGATAATCGCCAGGAAGTCCTCAACAATCAATGAAGCACCTCCTACCAGGCCGCCGTCCACATCAGGTTGGGAAAAGAGTTCTGAGGCATTGGCGCCTTTTACGCTGCCACCGTAGAGAATGGTGATATTGGCCGCCACGGCTTCGCCATACTGGGCGCTGAGCTGTGAACGGATAAAAGCATGCATTTCCTGGGCCTGTTCACTGGTAGCTGTTTTGCCGGTACCAATCGCCCAAATGGGTTCATAAGCAATCACAATCTGCTGTAATTGCGTGGCAGAGAGGTGATAAAGAGATTCCTGCAATTGCTGCCCCACAAAAGCATTCTGGTTATTGGCTTCGCGGATAGCAAGGGGTTCTCCGCAGCAAAAAATAGGTTTGAGGCCATATTCCAGGCTGATATTGATTTTCTCGGCCAGGAACTGGTTACTCTCCTGGAAATATTCCCTGCGCTCAGAGTGACCCAATACCACATAACCAATACCCAGGGATTGCAGCATAGGTACCGATACTTCACCGGTATAGGCGCCTGATTTTTTACTGTAACAGTTTTGTGCAGCAATGGCAACACCGGCTTTCCCCTGAATCGCTTCCTGCGCCATGGCCAGGTATGGAAAAGGCACCGCAAAAACCACCTGCTGGTGTGATGACAATTCAGGGGATTTGGACAGGATATCCTGTAACAATTGTTGTCCTTCTGCCAGTGTCAGGTTCATTTTCCAGTTGGCGGCTGCGATTTGTTGTCTCATGGATTGGCTGCTTTACGATTAAGATGTTCAAAGATATAGGCTAAAACAGATTCTTCTTCGGGAGATAGTATCTGTCCTTTCATTTTTTTCCAGTTATTGATATCGGGTATCAGTTTCTGCCATTCGTACTGAATACCCTGCACACCCCAGCTGCAATCATTGATGATGGTGGGCAATAAACCTGTCCCGAACACATTACAGGCAACCCCAATCACAGAACCGGTATTGATGGCCGATTGTATGGCAGTGCGACTGTAATCCCCCATCAGCACACCTGCTTTTTGTCCCACAGGCAAATAGCCATCATCGTATACACTCCACATATGCACCGTACCTGCGTTGTTCTTCACATTACTATTGGTGGTTCCTGCACCCCAGTTACACCATTCGCCGATCACCGCATCGCCCATATAGCCATCATGCGCTTTATTAGACCAGCCCATCATAATACTGTTTTTGATCTCCCCGCCACCCATACAATTGGGGCCCAGGCTGGTTACACCATAAACCCGGCTATTCAATTTGAGTAGCGAATTTTCTCCCAGGGCAAAACTGCCGCGGATACAGGAGCCCTCCATTACGGTAGCATTCTTTCCAATATAAATAGGGCCTGTTGTGGCATTCAGCGTTACAAATTCCATGGACACACCTGCTTCCAGAAATACCTGCTCCGCACCCAGCACCCGATTGGTTTGTGATATAGGCGCAGATACCCGGTTGCGGGTGACTAATTGAAAATCCTGTTGCAATAAAGCTTCATGATACTGCAGCAATTCCCAGGGGTAACGGATACGCTGTACCGCATCAACCGATATCGATTGCTGGAAATAACCGGCTGCTTTGGCCACCACAAAATCCTGTGGCAACACCGATAAAGCTCCGGCAATCAAACCCATTGCATCGGTCAGGCAAGTACCAACGGGTAACGACAAGACCTGGTTTACCAGTCCGGGTGAGGGTATTACACGTGCATCCACCCAGTACACCGGCGTGTTATCGACGGGTGGTAATGGGTAGCGGGACTGGAGATAGGGATGGGTATGTAAAAAAACAGGTAGCTGCGTCAGTAAAGCCCAGCGTTCCTGCATCGTGCAGATACCAGCCCTGCAAGCACCAATCGCCCGTGTGCGGGAGAAAGGATACCAGCGATCCCGATCCGGTGGGTCAAACAATACCAGTGCCATGGTACAAACCTAAGGAAAGTTTGGGGTTTGAAGTTGTAGGTTTAAAGTTGGAAGTTGGAGGTTGGAGGTTGGAGGTTGGAAGTTGATTGCCCATATCTGCGGGCCGGTAGCGTTCTACTCACTACTCACTACTGACTACTCACTACTCACTCAAATCAAAGATCAAAAAATCAAAAAATCCCCCTACCCCGGTTCTAATTCACTTTGAATGGCTTTGACCCATAATACCGATTGAAAAATATCGAAGGATTGATCGATGCTTTGAAAAGCATGGAGATCTTTTGGTGAAAAAGCCGTGTTGAGGTGCCCGCCATCTTTTAGTCGCAGGTACAGCGAAAAAGAAGTGGATCGTTGTTTCAGTCGCTGGAACAATAATTGACTGTTCTTTTTACGGCTTTTTTCGATATACTGAACAGCATCAGATAAAGCCTTATAAGTGCTGGCAGACTCAATACGGTCAATACCATCCTGAACTGTTGACTCCATAAAAAGTGCGATATCTTTTATTTTAGCTGCCGATTCTGTTTTATACTCATTCGTTTCAATTTTACTGCCATCCACCAAATACGACATGAGGTTCATTTCGTCAAGCTGCGATTTCCGAATCTTCTTTTTGGTATCCAGAAATCGTTTAAAAAGTTTTTTCTCTTCGTCAATGGTGAAGGTCACCGAATGCGGGAATGCATCATACATACCAGAAAGAAAACGATAACGGTTGGCATTGAATTCGGTTTTAGCACTCTTTTCTTCTTCCGGAATACTTTCTGTAAGTGCAAGATTACGTTTGGCATGTGTTTTTTTAATCTTGGAACGGAAGCTTTGTGCCAATGATTTGGTACCATACATATTCCACCACCAGGTATTTTTATCGGTGTTGGCAAATGATAATCCGGCTGCGGTTTCGAACGTAACATTATCAGGTCCGTCTTTCAATACCACACCCGCAAAATGAAAGTTCCAGCCATACTGATCATCTTCCGGTGTCATGAGCGAATTGTGATAATTGCCACCCAGCCCTGGATCATGGTCAACCGACTGATCGCGAATATCAATATTAGGAACCAGGCTCTGGGTATGTTGTTTACAATCATTCACAGTAATAACAGAGGATTCCTCCTGCGAACTTTTATTAAGTATATCCAATGCTTTATGCAACATACGGTGCAGGTCTTTATCCAGTTGACCCGCACCATTCTTTCGGTCTTTTTCATAGTCGTGCAGCGCAATCAGCATATGCGACACAAACATATCATTGCGCAACTGCGTCGCTTTAAACCAATCCCAGATAAAGGGCAGTGGTAATTTTGAATCGGTTAACAATGGTTCACCCTTGTTTGCCAATTCCATAATCGCATCTTTGAGCTCACTGAAATCACCCACCAACTTCGACATGGTATGCACATACTGCAAATGTTTCTTACTCACTTGCGTTTTGGAATCGCCGAGTTTGGGACTGGGCATACCCTGTTTTTCCCGCGGATCTTCTTTATCAGGATTTTGTCGGGGTACAACCTGTTTGAGCTTTTTCTTATTGGCATTTTCATCCAGCACCGAATAATCGCCCGTAATAGGTCCCATATCAAACTCCTTGTCATCACCTTCCTCCAGTACAATACGCGATTTTGATTTCAATACCTCCGTACCTTTTTGTATCAGCGATGGATGTGCATACAGGGTACGCTGATCGGTCTGTACCACATTGGCATTATCAGAAACCATGGAACCTTCCGGCGCCTGTATTTTTTGAGCGAGTGTTTGGTCTACATCAAAATACCCTTGTACAACGCCTTGCCGGGCATCAATACCGCTGGTGGATGACTGGGTAGTGGAATGCGCAGGAACAGCCGGTAAAAGTGAACCACCGCGCCTGTCATCATAAGCAGATGACTTAGGCTTTGTTAAACGGGGCGATACCTGCGTACGCATGAAGGGGAGATTGGATCAATGATTAGCCTTTCAGGCAAATGACCTTACAATATAAAGAAAAAAACGCATTTAAAAAAATCTTGATTAAAGCCCTTCAGTGTCAATAATTTAACCGGGTGCGGGATGATCGGGACACAAAAAAACCGATCCTGAAGAGATCGGTTAATCTGTGCCCCAGACGGGAATCGAACCCGTACTCGCGTTGCGGCGAACAGGATTTTAAGTCCTGCGTGTCTACCAGTTCCACCACCAGGGCAGGATGGTCAAAAAAAATCCCGTCACGTGTCTATGACGGACGGGATTCAGAGAGCGGAAGACCGGGCTCGAACCGGCCACCCCGACCT
>JAACZQ010000147.1 GCA_009996675.1 Chitinophagaceae bacterium | reverse complement strand
AAGCATGATATCCGTTTTGAATTCAAACCGGCATCTTACTATAACAGCGTAAAAGCCGCACAGATCAGTTCCGCACTGATCTGGTTATTACTCCTGTTCGCTGCCTGGATGTCGTTCAGAAAAAGCCGTAAAGACCTTGCTTGATGAAAAAGCCGGTGGTGCTGGGACTGGTATCCTATACCGTTTTCCCCGCCCGTGTGGGTGGACAGCAATGTGTGGAAGGTTTTTACCGGGCACTGGCGCAGCAGGCTACCGTTATACTGGCAGTGGCCAAAAAAAATGAAACCGATTCAGTACCCCAGGCAAGGGTACTGAATTTTTTATTTGACCACTGGCGTGGCCCCTTAAACCTGTTCTTCCTCTTTCGCCTCATTAAACTCATCCGCCGCAACCAGGTAGATATCATCATCACCGAACATTCCTATTTCGGCTGGCTGGGATGGCTCTTACAGCTGAGTACCGGCAAACCCTTTGTCATTCGTTCCCACAATATCGAAGCACTGCGGTTCCGCGACATACAACGATGGTGGTGGCGACTCTATGCCTGGTATGAAGGATGGATACACCGCAAAGCCAGGTGCAGTTATTTCATCACAGCAGAAGACCGGGACTATGCCATCACGCACTGGTCGCTCTCGCCGGATCGCTGCGCACTGCTGCGGTATGGCACCCTGGAAACCCATCCCCCCGCCTATCAACGTTCGCAATACCGTTCGCATCTCCTGAAAATATACGGACTGGCACCCCATACCCGCCTCTTCCTCTTCAATGGCAGCCTCAACTATTCCCCCAATACCGATGCACTGCGGGTGATTGTACACGAACTGGTACCCGGCCTCCGCAAACAGGGGGTATTATTCCGCATTTTTATTGCGGGCAGTGACCTGTCCCCCGCCTGGGAACAGGTACTGAAAGAACAGCCCGAAATAATTGTACTGGGATGGGTGGATGACCTGATCCCCTACCTGCGCGGCATCGATTGCACCATCAATCCCGTAACCCTGGGCGGCGGCATCAAAACCAAACTGGTAGAAGCCCTTTGTCAGCACCAACGGGTAATAACCACCGCCAGCGGAGCAAGGGGGGTGCTGGATACCAATACCGGGTCCATGCTAACCATTATTCCCGATTACCAATGGCACCAGTTCGCCTATGCCATGCAGCAACTGGATATCTATACACAGCCCCAAACACCGGCAGCTTTTCTAGAAGCCAGCAACTGGACCAACATCGTACAGAAAGCCCACGTATCTTTGAGCGCTTTATGAGTCAGGACATCAAAATATCCGTCATCATCTGTACCTACAACCGGGCCGCCTATCTGCCCGATGCCCTGCAGAGTCTGTATACACAAGAACTGGACAGGAACCGGTTTGAAGTATTGGTGGTAGACAATAATTCCACCGATGATACCGCCAAAGTTTGCCAGCAATTCATTCAGCAACATCCCCAGGCGCAGATGCATTACCTGACCGAAACCAGGCAGGGAGCATCCTATGCCCGCAATACCGGTGCCGCCGCTGCCAAAGGAGAATACCTCTGTTTCATGGATGATGATGCCATTGCCGAACCGGATTACCTGCTGCGTATCGTGCAGTTTTTTGAACGGTACCCCGGCGCTACCGGCCTCGGCGGACGCATCATACCCCGTTATATACCCGCAGAACCAGCCTGGATGAGTAAATACGTATCATCCATGGTGGGTAATTTCGATTATGCAAGCCATACCACCGTTTTCCGCGATGGTAAATACCCGCTGGAATCCAATATGGTGGTGACGAAAAAAGCCTTTGATGCCATCAGGGGTTTCAATACAGCCCTGCCCGGTGTTTCCGGAACCCTGCGCATCGGCGGAGAAGGCAAGGACTTCTTTTACCGCCTCATGAACCGCGGCGGGCTGGTCTATTACGATCCCGCCATCATCGTACACCATGTGGTGGAAACAGCCAAACTCACCCCCGAATACCTCTACCGCGTTGCCAGTGGTTATGGCCGGGGAGAAAGGGTAAGAACCAAACAACAGGGCTGGCTCGCTTTCTGGGCCAAAATCCTGGAATACCTATTCAAACTCGGCGCCGCCATGGTATTGGCCACCGGTTATGCGCTGCGCGGACAAGCCATCAAAGCCCTGCCCCTGATCCGTTTCCGGATCGATGCACTCAAAGGCTTATTTGATTCAACGATTAATACCAAACCCTGATATGCGTTTCACCCAGTTGCTCAACAGAAAAATCAAAGGCACCCTCTCCCGCTGGTTCGGGATTCAATTCGTATCCCCCTCCGAAACATCCAAAGTGCGGCATTGGGTATTACCCTATTGCACCGGCAAAGGATGCGATATTGGTTTTGGCGGCGATAAAGTGATGAAAGTAAACTGCGACGGGATCGACTTCCCCCAGCCATACACACATACGGGTAAAGACAAAGTAGATATCGGCGTGGATGTGATCAACAATGAAATACCCGTACCCGATAATACCTACGATTATGTATACACCAGTCACCTGATCGAAGATTTTACCGATACCGGTGATGCCCTGCGCAAATTCATCCGCATCCTTAAAAGCGGAGGTAACCTCATCCTGGTCTTTCCCGATCAGCCCAAATACGAAATCTACTGCCGCGAAATGGGTATACCCATGAACCCCTACCATATCCATGCCCATATGGGATACGACCTGATGATGCAACGCATGGCCGAAATACCAGGCATCCAATACGAAGTATTATTCAGCAGCAATTGCGAGATCGATTACAATGTGGTGATCGTACTCAAGGTTACCAAACAGGCAGCCTAAACATTCCTTACATTTGACCCATGCCCGTTTTAGGAAATATATGGAAGGAATGGAAGCAACTGTATAATTACAAACAGAAACGCAGCAGTTTCCTGCTCGGGCTTCAACACCTGCCACCGGTATTAAACCCATTGGTACCCATCGAAGGCGATACCGTATACTTCAAACATACCGGTCATGCCGGCGATGTGGTATATGCCATTCCCACCATGCAGGCACTGGCCGGACAACGGAAAATACATTTGTATTTTGAACTGAACCAACCCAACCGCGACTTCCTCAGCAATATGCGGCACCCGAACGGAGCCGTTATGCTCACACAGAAAAGTGTGGAACTGTTCCAGCCCCTGCTGTTGGCACAAACAGGATTCAGCGGACTCAGCGCCTGGCAGGGAGAACCCATCCATTATGATCTCACCGCATTCCGGGCCTTCCCTTTCGATTATCGCATGTACAGCATCGCCCGCTGGTATTTCCTCACATTTGGCATCAATGCCGACCTGGGAAAACCCTGGCTGGCAGTAGAACCCGATACCCGCTTTCACAACAGCATCGTACTGGCCAGGAGCAGCCGCTACCATGCACCGGGTATATCGTACAGCTTTTTAAACCAATACCCCAACCTGGTTTTTGTAGGCGTACCCGATGAATACGAAGCCATGCGAAAAGAAATACCTTCGCTCCAATACCAACCGGTGACCAATTTCCTGGAACTGGCTAAGGTCATTGCAGGAAGTAAACTGTTCATCGGCAACCAGTCCTTCCCCTTTTCACTGGCAGAAGCCCTGAAAGTAAAAAGAGTACTGGAAGTATACCACCAATGTCCGAATGTAGTACCCGAAGGGGCCAATGCATACGATTTTTGTTACCAGCCACAGTTTGAAAAAATAGTGGCATCACTGATCTGAAAATAGTTTTATGAGGAAAATGATCCGCAACCTGCTGAATAAAGTAGGATACGATATTGTTAAAGTAAATGTACACAGCGACAAAAAAGCCGGTCGCATTTACCCCGTGCAGGTAGGTAATTACCGCATAGATATGCCGGGTAATAACCCCCAGATCAGCAATTACAAATACGAGCCGCAGGTGAATAGTCAACTCGGACGACTCACTGCCTGCCTGGCCCAGAAATATCCCGATATCAGTGTGATAGACATTGGCGCCAACGTAGGTGATACCATTGCCGTGATTAAAACCCATATTGAGGTACCGGTGATTGGTATTGAAGGCGATGATATCTCCTATCGCTTCCTCGAAAAAAATACCCGACAGTTTCAGCAGGTATCCATCATCAAGGAATTCCTGGGAGAGAAAAAAGAAACGGTACAGGTAGCTTTCGAAAAAGGCGGCTGGAACACGACCCTGGTACCCAGCAGCACGGGCCAGTCCCTGACCCTCAAAACACTGGATCAGGTACTCACAGAACACCGCATGGAACAACGCCGGCTGAAACTACTGAAAATTGACTGCGAAGGCTTCGACACCATCATCATCCGCGGTGCCGGTGATCTGCTGCGCAAACAGAAACCCGTACTCTATTTTGAGTATAACAAAACCAATATGGAAGCCATTGGCGAAGATGGTTTAAGCACCCTCTTTGCCCTGGAACAGTTTGGCTACCGTCGCGCCGTATTCTTTGATAACAAAGGCCGTTATTTCATGTCCCTCCCCTTATCACAGCGCGACATCATCACCCAGATACACCACTACGCCGACGAAACCCACAGCGAAATCGCCTATTATGATCTTTGTTTGTTCCATGAAGAAGATGCAGAACTGGAAGCCCGGTTTGTAGAGCAGGAACGAGACCTGTAGACCGCGCTGATTGAGCGGAACCACCCCGGGCCGGAGACTTGCCGATTGCTGGAACCCGATCTGTTTTATTGATGCAAACTTTTGGAAAGTTTTAGAACTTTCCAAAAGTTGAGATGCATTTGTTATCTGCGTAGCCTTCTTTCTGGCATTATATTATTGTCATGATGAAAAACGTCTAATAAACTTCCTATATGTTTGCAAGGCATCTTTTTCAATATCCTCCAATTTTCTAAAACCTTGTTCTAGTTCGTTATTTTTTTTAGCCAACTCTTTAGCATTTGTCAAAAGCTGGAGTGTAAAAACAAAGTGATTTGGCTTAGCTCTATTCTGTTTTAGTAGTAAATGAAATTTTTTTTGAAACCACTTTTTATACACTGCTATTAAAATTATTTTATCGTCATTACGATTATTTTCAAATATTAGCTTCTTAAACAGTGTCTCTATTTCAAGATATTCCTCTTCTGTAAATTGACAATTAGAGAATACTAAACGTTCAAAAGATAATCTTATTTCATAATCATAATTATTTAACTTTAAAAATTCAATAATTAAAATTCGCTCTTTTGTTTTATCTCTTAAACCGCGGCAAGTTTTGATTAGGAGATAAAGTAAAGAAAGATTATCATTATTTTGTTGTCGTGCTGCTTCGAGTAAGTCTAATGCTTCTGGATATTTATTTTGATAAATCAAAAGTTGTGCAAAACAAATTGTATAGCTGATA
>JAACZQ010000146.1 GCA_009996675.1 Chitinophagaceae bacterium | reverse complement strand
CAGTGGTGCTCACATGACCGTATTTCCGAAAGTGATTAAGTTGATGCAGGAAAAAGGCATGACCGATGTTTTACTCACTGGCGGCGGCATTATTCCTGAAGATGATATGAAAATCTTACAGGAAATGGGCGTTGGTCAACTATTTGCACCAGGGACTCCCACAGGCGCCATTGCCAATTATATCCGGGAATGGGTCGGCACCCATCGTAGTTTCTAAGTTACGCTAACGATCAAACCATTTTTTAAACGCCGGCGCTTTCTCCCGGCTGATATCTGCTTCCATCTTCAACGGTGCCCGTAGCGTGATTGTCAGTTTCTGATTTTCATGCGGTTTTACTTTTTCAATCGCATCGATATGAATAATCGTTTGCCGATTTGCCCGGTAGAAAATCCTGGGATCCAGTAAAGCCTCTATATCTTCCAGGGTATTAAAGTCGAGAATATATTTTTCTCCTTGAAAAGTGTAGAGATAATTGAGATTATCCCGTACAAAACAGGCGATATCCTGGGTATTCACCGGTACCCAGTTATTCCTTTGTTGAACAATAAATTTCTCCTTGTAAGCAGTACGTGGTGCCAGACCAGCATACTGCGCAATAAGTGCTGCCAGGTTATCGGGACTTTGTTTGCTTTTTTCCTGAATGGAACGGCATTTATCGATGGCCTGTTTCAGGTCAGTTTCATCTACCGGCTTCAGCAGATAATCAATTCCATTAACTTTAAAAGCACGGATGGCGTATTCATCGTATGCAGTTGTAAATATAACCGGACAACTCAGTTTAAAGTCTTCAAAAAGTTCAAAGCTCACACCATCACTCAATTGTACATCCATAAAAAGCAAATCCGGCTCAGCCTGCTGCATGAACCACTTGCGTGCAGTTTTCAAACTGGGCAACACATCTACAATCTGTACATCCGGCGCCACCGTTTGAATTTTATTCTGCAGCTCCCGGGCAATCAATGACTCATCTTCGATTATAACAGCTTTTATCATATCAGCGGTATTTTAACCATAAATTCTGTTTCTGTTTCAGTAATCACAACTGGCCGCTCGGTGAGGTACCGGTATAGCGATACCAGGCTATCAAGTCCTTGTTTATTACTGGTATCAACAAATTTTTTCTTCTGCAGGTTATTCCGTACCACAAGATCATCACCCGCTGTCGTAATCAGAATACGCAAGGGTGACTCTTCATCAATAATATTGTGTTTGATGGCATTCTCTATAAGATTCTGCAACGTAACCGGTACAATTCGCTTATGCCAATACGATTCCGGAACGCTTACCTGAATATCAAGCCCCTGGGCAAAGCGGGTTTGCTGGAGATGAATAAAGGTTTGAATGAAGTTGAGTTCATCACGCAACAACACCGTTTCATTCTCTTTGCTTTGAAGAATATACCGGTAAATCTTACTCATCCCATCCAGAAAACTACCAGCCAGTTTCTGATCCAGACGAATCAGACTACTTAAAGAAGTAAGGGAGTTAAATAAAAAATGCGGATTCAGGTGTTGCTTCAGATTCTCGTATTGCACCAGTGTTTTTTCTTTTTCCAGTGCCTGTGCTTTGGTTTGCAGCTGCAGTATTTCCCGTTCTTTATTAATCCGGTATCGATAAATAAAGTAAAAAGATCCCAGTACCACCAGCGCCATCAGTGTAATAAACCAAGCAGTAAAATAAAATGGCTGATCAATATGCAAAGGCACAGCTATTACCCGGCTGATGGTTTCACCATAAGAGTTCAGCACTTTCACTTTGAATATATAATTTCCACCCCTGATATTGGTATAACTGGCGTATCGCCGGTCACTGGGTGCAGACCATGTTTTATCAAAACCTTCCAGCATATAGGTGTACTGGTGGTTTGCAGAAGGATCATAATCCAGTACTGCAAATTCAAACGAAAAAATATTTTCATTCGCACCCAGGTACACCCGTCCTTTTTCCTGCAGATCTGCATCGACATATTTTTCGCCCGTACGAAGATGCATACTGGTGATTGCCAATGGCATATTACGGGTATTCGCAGATAAAAAATCCGGTTGCACCGAATAATACCCCCCATAGGTAAGCACTTTAACTCCTTCCGGCAATCTCGCCAGGTATACTTTAGATGAAATGCTTTTGATAAAATCTGCTTGCAAAGGAATCAGCTGTATCTGTGCACGTTCCGGATGTATGACGGCAATAGCAGCGGGTGTTACACACCAGATATTGCCTTTCGCATCACCTGTGATATGATATACCTGGTTACCCCTGAGCCCTTCTGCCGATCCAAAAAAGCCAGTCACTGCCAGATCCGTACTTCTGATTTTGAGTAACCCTTCGTCCGATCCTGCCCAGATATTACCCACACCATCTGCATACAATGCTTGCAGCCGATCACTTCGTTTATCAGGACGATAAATACGGAATTGTTGCTGCTTTGGATCAAAATAAGCCAGACCTCCTTTGGGGCCGCCTACCCATACTTTACCGGTTTGATCCACTGCCAAGGCTGTATACACATCGGATGTCAATTGTTTATTCCGGGCATTATAAGCTGTATAGATTTCTGTTTCAGGATCATAACGATACACGCCCTTCCGGGATGTTGTAATCCATAAATTACCACGATGATCCTCTGCCATATTATTGAAATAAGCCGAATGGCCATCGGTTTCTGGCTGTTTTACTTTTACCAGACGGTTGGCTATTGTATCGTATCTGTACAAAACATCCCGAGAAACGATCCAAATGCGTTGTTTGCTATCGCGGAATAATCTGTAGATGGCCAGGAAAGGTTCTTCGCCGGGTAAAGTCTCCACCGGTAAGATGTTTTCCCTGCCGTTTTTTGTATCAATAACATGTAACCCATCAGCCAGTGTCGTTGCTATAAAGCGATAACGATCTGTCTCCAGCAGGTCCCGTACATAGTAGTAGGATTTATTGTCTGTTTTACGAACAGGTACAGGTGTAAACCGGAAAGGGTTTGCCCTTAACTGAATACGGGTCAATCCCCATTCATGTACCAGCCAGAGGTTATTATTTCTGTCGGGATAAAGTCTGTAACAAAGATCTATGGGTAACTGCAACAGTCGCGCTTCCTGTTCTGTATAAAAGTGTACGGTTTCCTTATGCACATCAAAAACACCGAAACCCATATCGTTGCTGGTGATCCACAGTTTACCCGGGGGGCCGGGAATCAGCGAGGATACAATATTGGTAGTCAGGCGAACAGGAGCCGCCGCATTAATCCGGTAATTTTTCCAGGTCCTGGTTACCGTATTGAAGCGGCTCAGGCCTCCGGCCCAGGAACCCAGGTATACATCGTCCCCCAATTTGGTAATGGCAATAAAATCTTTATTCCGGAAACTCCCCGTTTTCACCAATGGATCGGGAAATGATTCTAACGCATGATTAACGGACATCTTGTATAATCCATTACGGGTTGCCAGCCAGATATTTCCATCACTGTCTTCCACGCCTGTAGCAACTGTATTGAGAATAGCATGACCGGTATAAGTGGTATCTCCGGGTGCCAGCAGTGAATGTGTCCTTGTGATCCCGGTTTTTACATCCAGTTCCAGCAAACCTTCCTGTTCCATGCCAATCCAGATATGATTATGCCTGTCGGGCAATACCATATACACAGAGCCACTTAGTTGTCTTTGTTTAATTCGTAAAGTGTAGTTGCGAAAAAATCCTGTTTGTGGATTGAAAGATGACACCCCTCCGTTGGCCAGTCCCATCCAGATCATATTACCCGGCCCCATAGCAATCCTGGTGATATAGTGATCCTGTAACCGATTGGTATCTGATGGTGTTTGCTGAAATGGTGTGAATCCATATCCATCGTACCGGAATAATCCATCGGCTGTACCAATCCAGATAAAACCCTGCTGATCCTGTACCACACCGGCAATCACCCGGCTGGGGAAGCCATTATAACTGTTCAATGGCGTAACTACGGCTCCGGGAGGCAATTGTGCCACAGCGGGTAATGATGCCATCAAACAGAAGATCAAACGCAGGATATGTCTCATCACTACAAAATACACAAAACATTGCCACCTGTTCAAATAAGAGGCTTTGAACCGGGTAAAAGTGGTTATGAAGTGTGGGAAATATCCAATGAAGCGTTACTCGGCTTCCCCGGTTGCGGCAATCATGGTATCGGAGAGCAGGGTGTAACAGGACTGCCAGGCATCGTGCAGTTCATCATTCCAGTCCTTACCCAGTGTTTGGGACAGTGTCCATAACAAAGCATTTCCAACATATTGATAGTGGACAGGCTTAACCCCATATGCCACATGTCGTATGGCCAGTTGACGAACATCGGCTGTAACTTCATCGAGACGATCCAGGCGGGTAACTACGGCGTGCAGCATATCCAGTAATTTGGCATATTGCTGTGTCAGTGGCGTTTTAAACATATGTTTTGCAGCTGGCATTTCCAGGAACAGCCTGGAGTAAAACACATCCCCTACCAACTGCGGGTTGATTTCGCGTACCAGCTTCCAGCTGTTCTTTACCAATTGAATCTGCCTGGGGGTCATATCCGGATATTGTAGGGAACAAAGAAACTAAAACAAAGCCGATTCACAGCATAAATTCCGGGCCGCCGGATTTGATTCCAACGACCCGGTCCCCTGTGCATCAGGCGGCATGACTTACTTTTCCGGCCGCCTGTATCATTGCGCCGGACAATGTGGTATAACACAATATCCAGGCTTCCTGTACAGGTTCGGTCCATCCATCACCCAATC
>JAACZQ010000145.1 GCA_009996675.1 Chitinophagaceae bacterium | reverse complement strand
CTGTTCCAGCGTCCACAGCAAGGCTGCTGCTACTATACCATAATGTTCTTCTTTGACACCATATTGCACATGACGCTGTGCCAGTTTGGATACTTCATCAAGAATATCTTCAAGCTTATCCAGTTTGTTGATTACATAAGCCAGCATACTGAGCAGTTTTCTTGATTGCTCGGGAAGCGGACTGCGAAACATTGGTTTTATCTGTGGTGCAATTTCAAACAGGCGATTGTAAAACAAGCCGCCAACCACTTCTGCATCAAGTGCTGCAACCTGCGCCCATGAGTTTTTCACCAGTTCAATTTGATGTTTGTTCATTTGATGTTTTTTAGGTATCGGTTCAGTATTAATATTGAAATCTTTCGGTACTAATAGCCGTTACAACTATTGTTTCTGTTTTCAGGATGTGTTTTTCCTGGTTGATACCGGAAGAACCAGCACTTACCCAGCCCGTATGCATGGAAAATCCTGTAATGGTACACATGGCCATTCCCATACCCAGACATCCCACACAAACCATCAGAAAAGAATAAGAAGCACTTGCTTGTTTATGCATGACAATTGATTTTGATGACGCAAAATTGTCATACCGAACCCGCTCGTAAAAACTTATCAGGTTGAAGAGTAGCAGAAAAC
>JAACZQ010000144.1 GCA_009996675.1 Chitinophagaceae bacterium | reverse complement strand
GGTTTTATAAAACCGAAACACTCATACTGGATGTACTGCACGAAATCATGCCCAATGGCTACCTGAAAATTACCCAACAGGGAAAAGACAAAGCAGGCGCCGCATTTACCAATACCGATATCTACCACAAACAGATGAGCGTACTACCCTATGCTTCATCCGTTGCCGGTGTGGCCATCAGACCCACCAAAGAAGGTGTGATCAAACACAAAGCATTAAGTGCCATGGAAGAGCAGACCAATATGCAGCTCGACCAGATACGGCAGCAAATAGAACTACTGGCGCGCCAGGCACAGGACATCAAAAAACGAAAAGAACTGAGCATGATGATCTATGAAGCCAGGCTCAGTTTCAAACCACAGATCGGACAGATTTATCACCTCTATGAGAAGCGCGACGGCTCTCATATACTATCGCTGGTAGCACCGCAGGAATGGGGTGGCGCAGGGCCCTTCAAACAATTTGTTTCATCGGTACGCTTACTCGCCGACCATACCTGGGTGGAAGTAAACGCATAAACACTGCTTAAACCAACAACATGATCATTGACCATCTCTCCCATTGCGAACGCTGGTTTCATCTCGGGCCTTTGTTTGAAAAAGCTTTCCGCTATTTACAGGAAACCGATTGGCAAAACCTGGAATCCGGCAAATACGCCATCGAGGGAGACCGCCTCTTCGCTATTGTGCAGGAATATGAAACCAAAGACGCCGCAGGTGAGCAGATGGAATCACACAGAACCTATACCGATATCCAGTACCTCATCAGCGGATCGGAGCAAATGGGACTGTCCATTGCCGCAGATCAAACAATCACAAGACCCTATAACCCGGAAGACGATTACCAGCTCTACGGGAACAGTCCCGATAATTTCGTACAGTTTCACCCCGGTATGTTTGCGGTATTTTATCCCACAGATTTACACGCACCTTGTTTACATCCGCAGGAGCAACCGGTGAAAGTGAAGAAAGTGGTGATTAAAGTGATGAATGATTAAATGATCCCGTGCAGGCTGCCTCCTTTGGCAAAAAGCCGGTCGATCTTTCGCTCAATGGCCGGATCTTTTTCAACCGGTGGCGCATGGTGTGGTTTGATACGGGCATCAATAATCAATGGCCCCCTGCATCCCCAATGTTTGTGTTCCTGGAAAGCCCCTACACCATACATATCGTGCGACGGGTTACAACGGGTATATGCTACCCAAAGATAATTACGCAGGCTGGCGGCAGTAAAACCGGCATCATCACAAACCACCACTATAGGTGTACCGCTTAATGCATCGGTATGATCCCGCAGCTGTTCATCCAGCATACGCATATCATTGGCCGCATTGTCATAATCCGTAAATGCAGGTCCTTCCAGGCATACCACGCCGGGCATGGCCATTTTGGCACCGCGGAATCCATGCAATGATTGGAACAGGGGAACTGTTTCTTTTTGCAGCTCACGCAATACAGGTCCGTAAGCTGCCAGTACTACTTTACTGCCCGTATTCAAACCCGTACCGGAATAATCCAGGGTATCAATAGTGGTATTGGTATGGAAATGAATATCACGTGTCAGATCAATCCGTTCCAGCACATATTCCATGAAAGCCTGCACATCATGTGTATGCAAACGATGGGTATCATCTGCGGTGATGAACAGGAATTTGGCAAGGCTCAGCTGCCCGGTGCCCAGGATATGATTGGCAATGGTTAAAAGTTCTGCCGGTTGTTGAGACGGACGGTAAGGCGTATACCTTTCACTGCCGATGGCCAGTAATAGCGGGTGAACCCCGGCAGCATCCACCGCATGCACTTCTTTCACACCGGGTATTTCCTGCGGAATGGCATCACCGGTCATTTCATGGATCAACTGCCCGAAACTGGTATCTTCCTGCGGAGGTCGGCCTACCACTGTAAAGGGCCAGATGGCATTTTTACGCGCATAGACTTTATGCACCCGCATGAGCGGGAAATCGTGCCGCAGGCTGTAATAGCCGAGATGGTCGCCAAACGGACCTTCGGGTTTATTCTCACCGGGATATACTTCACCCGTGATCACAAAGTCGGCATCGGTACTGATGCAATAACCATCCAGGTAAGTATAACGGAAACGCCGTCCGCCCAGGACACCGGCAAAAGTCATTTCACTGATTCCCTCGGGTAAGGGCATGACAGCCGCTACGGTATGAGCCGGCGGTCCGCCTGCAAACACACTTACTTTGAGTGGCAGGCCTTTGCTATTGGCTTTGGACTGGTGTACACCAATACCCCGGTGCAGTTGGTAATGCAACCCTATTTCCCGGTTGGGTACATAATCGTTTCCACTCAATTGAATCCGATACATGCCCAGGTTGGCTTTCATGATACCGGGTTGGTCTATGTCTTCACTGTACACCTGCGGCAGGGTTACAAAAGCACCGCCATCCATGGGCCAGTGATGAATCAGGGGCAGGTCGCTGATCTGCACTTCTTCATACAGAACGGGCCTGGAAACCGGATTCTTTTTGGGAAGGGCTTTGAATGCTGCCCAGGCTGTTTGCAGGTGACTGAAAGGCCGCTTTAATGCTTCCATGGGCTGTCCTTTCAGGTGAATCAATTGCTGTACCAGTGGCAATGTATCCTGGAAAATAAGTTTACTGCGTTCCAGTGTGCCGAAAATATTGGAAGCAGCCCGGAACCGGGAGCCTTTAACATGTTCAAATAATAAGGCCGGTCCACCGGCTTCATGTATACGCAGGTGAATAGCGGCCATTTCCAGGTAAGGATCCACTTCCTCCGTCACCCGCACCAACTGTTTTTTTTGTTCCAGTTGCAACAAACATGCTTCCAATGAATCATAAGCCATACCGGGTCATATCCGGCATTTTGGTGAAGTTTGCTGCCGGACGCTGCAAATTAAGATAATGCGGCCAGCTATTGCATCTCTGCTATTTATTTCAGACCTTACTATCCTAACTGCTTAAACAAACCCATATGGTACATCATCTTGCTTCCCTCAACTGGTTATCGGTTTTACTGGGCTCACTGGCTTATTTTGCGCTCGGCGCCATCTGGTACAGCCCTATGCTGTTTGTAAAACAATGGATCAGACTTGCCGGCATTAATGTAGACGATCCCAATGCCAAAAAAGGCATGGTGCAGACCATGTTGCTGAGCTTTGTGATGATGTTCCTCACTTGTGTGGGTATTGGCATGCTGCGGCTCCTGCATCCACCCGCTACCCTGCCGGAATCCATTCACTATGGATTAATGTCGGGTTTCTTCTTCGCCTTTACATCCATGAGCATTGGGTACCTGTATACCAAGAAGCCTTTGGGCTTATACCTGATTGATGGCGGATACCATATCGTGGGTATGACCCTGGCCAGCCTGGTTATGCATTATGTAGGTTAGGTCCGTAACATCTTCCTACCTTCGTGGCATGACGAAACTGAGTGTGAACATCAATAAATTCGCTACCCTGCGGAATAGCCGGGGTGGTGATAATCCCAATGTGGTGAAAGCCGCCGTGGATGCCCAATTATTTGGCGCCGATGGGGTTACGGTACATCCCAGACCCGATGAACGCCATATACGGTACGATGATGTGAGGGAGATCCGAACAATCATCACCACAGAATTCAATATTGAGGGGAATCCAACCGAAGACAAATTTGTAGACCTGGTACTCGAAACAAAACCCCACCAGGTGACTTTGGTGCCCGATGCATTGGGACAACTTACCAGCGATCATGGCTGGGATACCATCAAACACAAAGATTACCTGGTCGATATTATCGGCGTATTTAAAAAAGCAGGTATCCGTGTTTCCATCTTTGTGGATCCGGTAGCCGATATGGTTGCCGCCGCTGCTGCAACAGGCACCGATCGCATTGAACTGTACACTGAAGGCTATGCCAAAGCTTATGCCGAAGGCAAAAGAGCCGATGCCGTTGCTCCTTATGTAGCCGCAGCTGCCATTGCCAGGGATGCCGGATTGGGTATCAATGCAGGGCATGACCTCGATCTGCAGAACCTCGCTTTCCTCAAACAACATATTCCATACCTGGATGAAGTGAGTATCGGACATGCACTGGTCTGCGACGCCCTGTACCTGGGTTATGAAAATGTTGTACAATTATACAAGCGTCAATTGCTATAGTCATGCACATGCGTACTCCTCTCCTTTGTTTGCTGCTGTTGGTATTTGCTGCTATCCCGGGATGGACCCAGCAGGTTAGCAATGTCGGCCCACTGCCTACTGCAACACAACTGCAATGGCATGAAAAAGAATTTTACCTCTTCATTCATTTTGGTCCGAATACTTTTACGGACAAGGAATGGGGTGATGGCAAGGAAGACCCCACTGTATTCAACCCAACCGCGCTGGATTGCCGGCAATGGGCCAGACTGGCTAAAAAAGCCGGTGCCAAGGGTATTATCCTGACGGCCAAACACCACGATGGTTTTTCTTTATGGCCCAGTCAGTACAGCACCCATACCGTACGGGAAAGCAAATGGATGGATGGCAAAGGGGATGTGGTAAAATCACTGTCGGAAGCCTGCAAGGCAGAAGGCATAGAAATGGGGGTATATATTTCACCCTGGGACCGCAATCACCCCGCTTATGGTACACCTGCATACAACGATGTATACATTGCTACCATGAAGGAATTACTCACCGGTTATGGTCAGTATTTTGAACTTTGGTGGGATGGCGCCAATGGTGAAGGTCCCAACGGGAAAAAACAACAGTACGATTTCAAAAGATTTGAAGACAGTGCTTTTCATTACCAGCCGCAACTGATCATCTTCAGTGATATCGGCCCCTCTATCCGCTGGTGCGGGAATGAAAACGGATTCATTGGCAATACCAACTGGAACCTGCTGGATACGGCCGGGTTTAGCCGAGGGCTGGGCGCACCACATGTTGACACCCTCAACCAGGGTAACATCAATGGTAAACACTGGATTCCTGCAGAAGCAGATGTATCTATCCGTCCCGGATGGTTTTATCACACGGCGGAAGACAGTAAAGTAAAAACGCCTGAAACACTTTTCAATATTTACCTGCGTTCTGTTGGTAATGGTGGCAATCTTTTACTCAATGTTCCACCCGACAGAAGGGGCCGTTTTCATGAAGCCGATTCTGCAGCCTTAATGGGTTTTGCGGAATTACGGAAAAAAGCATTTGCCAATAACCTGTTCCAAAAAGCAGTGGTAACAAGCAATGACCTCAACAAACGAAATCTCTCGGCTATCAGACAGGAACAATCGCCCACCACAAATACCTACTGGCAGGCATCGCAAGCGGCAGGATCGGAATTGGTATTTCAACTCAACAAAACAACATCCATCAATGCAATTGTTCTGCAAGAAATGATCCGCTACGGTCAACGCGTGAGTGGATTCCGCATTGAAGCCTGGGTGAACAATGCTTACCAGACGGTATTCGAAGGAACCACCATCGGCCGGAAAAAAATTGCCAGTTTCCAAACCGTAGAAACCAATCGCCTGAAAATTATTTTCACCCAAGGCAAAGCCCCGGCTTTTATCAGGTTTGTGGGTGGGTATCTTTTTTAGTTTTTGGTTTATGGTTTTTAGTTTG
The DNA here is from genome assembly GCA_009996675.1 of Chitinophagaceae bacterium. Taxonomy (GTDB): domain Bacteria; phylum Bacteroidota; class Bacteroidia; order Chitinophagales; family Chitinophagaceae; genus Sediminibacterium. The sequence goes on along the minus strand of JAACZQ010000144.1, from coordinate 26 downwards.
GGGTTATCGTTGTGGGTATAATAAAT
>JAACZQ010000143.1 GCA_009996675.1 Chitinophagaceae bacterium | reverse complement strand
TATCAATGAAATACAATCCCGTGGCATCAGCTTCGATCTGCATCGCTTTACCAAGCCATTCATATCGGAAAAGGTTTTGTGGGAAATATTCGGCTACGATAATGAATTGATTAAAAAAGAATTCCTCGATGCAGAATCAGATGGATTATACACGTTGAAACCCGGCTTTGAAACCCAGCGCGAAGTAGAAGCGTATTTTGCCGGACTGGAAGATGATGAACATCATCAGCGCATCAGGCAGGGTTTGTATAACCTGATCAGCAATGTGATCCTTTTCCAGGATACAACAAACGATCATCACCATTTTCATTTCCGTATTGGCATGGAACAAACCAGTTCCTTCCGCCACCTCGATGCTTTCGTACAGGAACAACTCCGGGATCTCTACCTCGATTATTTTTACCGTCGGCAGGACGATTTCTGGAAAAAAGAAGCTTTACAGAAATTGCCGGCCTTGAAAAGGGTGACCAATATGATGGTTTGTGGTGAAGACCTGGGTATGGTGCCCGCCTGTGTGCCGGATGTTATGCAACAACTGGGTTTACTTAGCCTGGAGATCCAGCGGATGCCCAAAGATGCCAGTCGCAGTTTTTTCCATCCCAATGATGCGCCATACCTCAGCGTGGTAACACCTTCCACCCATGATATGAGTACCATCAGGGGCTGGTGGGAAGAAGACCAGACCCGTACCCAGCAGTTCTATCAGCAGGAAATGGGACAATGGGGTGAAGCACCTTATTACTGTGAAGCATGGATCAACCGCACCATTGTGCTGCAGCACCTGTATTCCCCGGCCATGTGGAGCATTTTCCAGTTACAGGACCTGTTGGGCATGGATGCTGCGCTTCGCCGCGAAAACCCGCAGGAGGAGCGCATCAATATCCCGGCCAATCCCAAACATTACTGGCAATACCGGATGCATAAATCCATTGAAGAGCTCATTGATGAAACAGCGTTTAATACGGAATTAAAAGCTGCTGTGATTGCCAGCGGACGCTAAAGTTTATGCGGCTTTGTGCAGGTTCTGAACCTATCTTTGCGGTTCAGTAAATACAGATCCAGTGAAACTCAGTTACCGGGCTTCCGAATTGCCATTCCAGTATCCGTTTACCATTTCCAACGGAAGAACCAAAACCCATCAGCCTGCCTTATTGGTGGCTTTGCAACTCGGCCCCTTCATTGGTTATGGTGAAGCGCCAGCCATTGCCTACTATCATGTGACCGTGCCGGATATGATGGAGAAGCTGGAAAGCAAACGGAATATGGTGGAAAAATTTGCACTCACTGATCCCGAGCGTTACTGGCATTACCTGCACCACCTTTTTCCCCATGATCCTTTCCTGGTTTCCGCGCTGGATATGGCCTGCTGGGATCTCTATGGTAAAATGAAAGGGCAACCCATTTACCGTTTATGGGATAGCGAATGGACCAATACACCGGTGACCGATTATACCATTGGCATTGATACCATTGATACCATGGTAGCCAAAATGAAAGCCAAACCCTGGCCTGTTTATAAGATCAAGCTGGGTACAACGGAAGATATTGCTATCGTAGCAGCGTTACGCAAACATACCGATGCTGTTTTACGCATTGATGCCAATGCCGGATGGACAACCGAAGAAGCAATGGCTAAAATACCGCAACTGGCCCAACTGGGTGTTGAGTTTATCGAACAACCCCTGGACAAAGACAATTGGGATGGAATGAAAATACTATTCAATGCCTCACCCTTACCGCTCTTCGCCGATGAAAGCTGTGTATCGGAGCAGGATGTAAAGCGCTGCTACCAGCATTTTCATGGCATCAATATCAAACTCACCAAATGCAGTGGTCTTACACCAGCCCGCCGCATGATTACACAGGCCCGTGAATTGGGTATGCAGGTGATGATGGGCAGTATGAACGAATCAACCCTCGGCTCTGCAGCCATCGCTCAATTCCTTCCGCAACTGGATCATGTGGATATGGATGGTCCCTTGCTTTTATCGGAAGATATTGCCACTGGTTTACAATTTGAAGCAGGCAAAGTAACCATTACCCATGAGCCGGGATTGGGCATTAACCTGAAAGCTTAAACAAGCGAAATATCTTTGATTTTTTGATCTTTGATTTTTCGATTCTAGAGTGAATGCAGCTTTATTTCCAAAAGAGCCAAAATCAAAAAATCAAAGATCAAAAGATCAAACATCCTATATCTGATATCTGCGATCTGACATCTGACATCAAATTCACTTTTCCCTAACAATTGCTCCTCATTCTGGCATTGCATTTGGCTTATAATAGGTATAAAACTGTAAGCCATGAAAAAGCAAATTCTACCCATTCTTGCACTCGTATTCTTATTGGCTGGAACAACACAGGCACAGGTTCGTGTAAACCTGAACCTGAATATCGGAAGCAGACCAGCCTGGGGCCTGCCCGGTAATTATACTGGTGATTACTATTATTTCCCCGAAATAGATGCCTATTACTGTATACCCGAACAGCGGTTTATTTATCTCGATGCCGGTAGATGGGTATTCGGGGCACAACTGCCTTACGCGTACCGCAATTATGACCTCTACCGCGGTTATAAAGTAGTCATTAATGAACCCCGCCCCTATATGCGTGGTCAGTTTTACCGCGAAAGATACGGGCGTGGGGTAGTGGCTTATCGTCCCCCTGTGGTGGTGGTTGACCGGAGAGGAGACCGGGATCACTGGGATGACCGCAGGAACGACCGCCGCCGGGATGATGATCGCTGGGACAACAGAAGAGATGACCGGCGCGACGACCACCGTGGCCGTGGCCGCTGGTAAATTTGGTAGCAGTGTTGTTATAAAGCGGATGGGGGTGTAGGGCAACTTGCATCCCCTCCGTTATAAAAGATTTGTTCAGCTCTCCACACTTATCGAATTTCGGGGCATTATGACTCCCGAACGAAAAGCAAGGCTTTTGCAGGTATTGCACCGCAGACAACCCAATTTAACCGTTGTAATGGAAAATGTGCAGGATCCGCACAATATCTCCGCAGTGATGCGTAGCTGCGATGCTGTGGGCATCCAGGATATCTATATCCTCAATACCCGCATACCGCGCCACCCCAAGTTCGGCTTCAAAAGCAGTAGCAGCGCACAGAAATGGCTTACGGTACACCAGTACGATGATCCGGAAACCTGTTTCCGCGATCTGCGAACACGTTACGACCGTATTCTCACCACCCATTTATCATCCGATGCCATTGGCTTATACGATATTGATTTTACCGGTAGCATTGCCCTGGTATTTGGCAATGAACACACGGGGGTAAGTGAAGAAATCAGGGCTATGGCAGACGGTAATTTCATCATTCCACAGATGGGCATTATACAGAGCCTGAATATTTCGGTGGCCTGTGCTGTAAGTATTTATGAAGCATATCGTCAGAAGCATAAAGCCGGTCAGTATAACCAACCATCCTTATCTGCAGACCAGGCGAATCAATTATTAACAGAATGGGGGTTCAAAGAAACCGACCTGGAGGAATAGCCATGAAAAAATTATTAGTTACCGTATGCTTCGGCCTGGCACTGATACAGCTCAATGCCCAATCAACCGCCATACCCCGTTACAAGATCAGTGACCTGGTAAAACTCATTGATACCAGCCGTACGCCACTGGTAATTAATTTCTGGGCAAGCTGGTGCGGGCCCTGTGTACGGGAAATACCCTGGTTTGAAAAATCGGTCGCTGCCTACCGCGATAAGGGGGTGCAATTATTGCTGGTTAGTCTCGATTTTGCAGAAGACTATCCAAAAGGTATAGCACAGTTCGCCCAAAAAAATGGCTATCGGTCTAGGATAGCCTGGCTGGATGAAACTGATGCGGAACAATTTTGTCCGAAGATCGACAGCAGTTGGGATGGCGTTATCCCTGCCACATTATTCGTGAACAAAAAACTGCAGTACCGGAAATTTTTTGGCCGGCAATTAACTGAAGCCCAATTGTTGCAGGAATTGCAATCACTGGTCGGTCTCTGAAGGCCAACCGGATTCATCAGCAGCAGTACGCTGTAATTTATCCCATAAATAAATGGCTGCGGTTAATGCGAATAGACTGCAGGTGGCAAAAATAATCCCCCATACGTTCGCAGCATGTATGCCCTGAGCTAATGAAAAAGTGATCAACAGCAACAGGCAGATGATGAGCAGATGTTTCATGGATCATAGCTTTGGTTATAAAAAAGATGCCGGCATCCCCAGATTCCATAAAAAAAGATTCCGGGAAGGAATCTCGTTCATTATTGTTACTGTAACTGGTTGAGAAACAGGCTTATTTATTCTGAGCGTTTGATGGCACAACCTACCGAACGGCTGCTTTTCACAGAAACAGTTTTGCCGGCTACCAGTTCCTGTATGGCTTCCCGGGCATGGATGCGCTTTACATTGGATGCATCAGCCGGGTTGTCATCAATAGCGCCTTTGTACTGCAAGACCCCATTGGCATCAAATAAATATACTTCCGGGGTGCGGGTAGCGCCATAGGCATTTGCCAGTTTGGAATCCTTATCAACTGCATAATAAAACTGATAGCCCTGCGTCTTGGCATATTTTTGCATGGCATCATAGGAGTCGGCATCATTGCGACTACCCTCATTCGAATTCAGTAGAATCACACCTATATTATTCGCTTTTGCAAATGCAGCCAGCGCTAAAGTGCGTTGCTGATTTTTGATTACATACGGACAGGTATTGCAGGAGAACATCACCAGAACCCCATTGCGGGCACCGGCTTGTTTAACGGAGATTTCTTTACCGGAAATATCTTTCATGGCCAATTCACCCAGGGGAACCTGCTGGCCAATTTCCAGTCCTTGTGCCGATAGCAATGTAATGCCGGTGCATAACAGTATGCAGGAAAGCAACATACGTTTCATAAGAATATATTTATGGTGTTAAGCATAAAAGCAAATCAGGCAACAATGCCTGCGTCTGCTTCTTTTTTCCTCCGGTGTTCAGCTTCTGCAGTAAGATAGGTAATACTTACATTCAATTCAAAGCCGATGATCAAGATTAACGAATTGATATATATCAATAGCATGATAATCAATACCGTTCCAATGGAACCATAAATGCGGTTGTAATTGGAATTGGCAAATAATTGTACCCAGTAAGAGAATACAAGGGTGGTCAGCAATATCAGTATCGTTGCCAGCAAGGAACCCGGCGAGATCAGGTCCCATTTCTTTTTTACGGAAGGGGCGAAGCGATAGGTAAAAGCTATGCCATAAAAAACCAGTGCTATAATGATGAGCCAGCGAACCGCATTCCACCAGGGGATATGCGCTTTGCGTTTCATATTGAACAGGGTTTTTAATAAACCAGCCAGTTGCTCCTGTCCGAGTAATACCAGCGAAAATGCCAGTACCAGCATGATCAGTATGGCCGTAAGCTGAATGGCCCGCCAGCGTTGGTGCAGGAAATATCCTTTGTGCTCACGGATGGAGCGGTCAAATGTTCTGATGACGGCAATCATGGCATTGGAAGCATAAAACAGCAGCAGCAGAAAACCAAAAGAAAACACCCCCACCTGTTTATCCATCAGATCATTGAGTATGTTCCGGATAAACGCATAGGTCTGGGAATTGGGTGTGATATCCTTGAACAAACCCAATACCTGTTTGTCGATTTTAAAAGACTTGGGAAAATAGGGGATGAGTGAAAACAGGAATAATAAGGCTGCGGGTAATGCCATGACCAGGTTGAAAGAAATGGCTGCTGCCCGCTCATTCAACCCGATTTTATTGATCTGTTGAAAAAAGAACAGCACTACATCATACAAAGGCAAGCCTTTAAAGCCGGGTATTACCCATACTTTGCTCTGCCGGATGATATAGGCTACCGGCGGAAACGTAATGAAGAGTCGTT
>JAACZQ010000142.1 GCA_009996675.1 Chitinophagaceae bacterium | reverse complement strand
GGCGCTCACAATTTTGTTGCAATTGCCTGGCCACTCCTTCTTTACCCCCACATAAAAAGTGTTTGACGGACATTTTTGCCGAAGCCTGCATCATCGTTTTGAAAAAATCGGGCCCATAGCATCGTTGCATCTGTTTTGCCCCTTTCCACCTACCTACCCAAACCGCAGGCATACCATCGGGGAGGTTGATAAAACAGGATAAAAGGGCTTGCCGGAATAACTCGTTATCCCTCGCTTCCACCAATCCATGCGCACCGGTTGCACTGATGCGTCGATTTCCTTCCACAAAAGGCCCCTTCAGCGACCGGAGGATTTCCTCAACTGCCGTATCTATATCTCGATCATAAAGCGGAATTCCCAGGACCTCTACCATATACTAAAATTACTTCGGGCTGTTTTGTGCTGGCAAACTTACTGTAAATAGACAGGTTCCCATAATACAAATATGTTATGCTTCCCCGGTATTCAGGCATTACTTGTTTGCGCCTGTGTTTCTCCGGTGTCATCGGCAAGTTTAATGCCAAATGCTTCGCAGGCATAGGTAAGCCCTACAATCGTCCAGAAAGGGAAAGCTCCCATAGGGCCTTCCAGGTATACATCAAAGGACGCATTCACGATAAATGCGACAAAACAACTCATTAAAACCAACAGAAAGGGGCTTTGTTGTTTCCGGCGGATCCGGATACCATGCAAATAAACCCAATAGAGCCAGATAAAAAAAAGAGGCACCCCAAATCTGGCCAGCACGGTAAGGTGAAAACTATGCGGAGATCGCAGGCTGTCGTCAGTGCCCACAATATCATCATCCATTGCCAGGCTCATCCCCAACCCTTTCCCCTGCAAAAAATACTCACCTAAAAAAGTGTAATCAATAATCTTAGCCCACCAAACCAATCGCCAGACTTTATTATCACTCAAACTCCCGTTATCGCTGTTGCTGGAAAATATACTGGTGACATTTTCTTTAAGCTGACCAATACCCAGTTTCCGTCCCTGAAAATTTTCTTCGAGGTTGGTACTCAAATACAGCGGTAAAGCCAACAGGATAATCACAGGGGATAATTTCAAATAATATTTCATCCGCTGCTTCAGTTCCATGTTGGCAGTAAACAGGAAAAAAACACCTACCCCGGCTACAAAAGACACCATTCCACTTCTGCTGTACGAGGATGCAATGAGGAAAGCATAGGCTATCAAAAGATAGTTTGCAATCAGGAAACGTCTGGGGAGTTTGATGTATCCGTTAAGCAGAAAGAGGGTTGCTACCAGCAGGTGCACGCCCATATCACCGAATTTGTAGTGAAAAATGCTGAAGTCGCCGAACAATTTCAATTCGCGGAAAGAAGGAACATAGGAAGACAGCAGAAAACAAATACAAATCACCAGCGGATACCACTTATATATCTTAAAAAGGCCTTTACAAAACCTGGGCAATTCATCTTTGAAAAAATAGATGATAAAGGCAAATAGTATGTAATTAAACATGACTGAATCCCTGACAACATCTTTAAGGCTATAATGCTGCATAACGCCACGAACCATATACCCAGCCGTAAGCACCAGGAAAAGAAGTAATATGGCCATGCGTCTGTCCCAGGCAAATGCATAGGATCGCAACTGCGACAGAATTAACAGCAGTCCCAATATCAGCAAAGCCTCACTCAGATAGCTGTATGCAATACCCTTGTTGAAATATGCATACAAAGCATATATGACCAAATAGGCATCGAAATATAATCGTTTCAGCAAAGCCATGCGGTAAAAATAGGTATTATCGGGCTTTGATGATGGTTATCTCCGTGTGCTAAAAAGTAGTATATGTGTTATGGAGACCGGCATATGGGGTAAGCCAAGGATGGTTAACCTTGCCGTTATAATAAATGTGGTGGGGCTTACCCATCAGGGCGGCCAGGTGTACCGGCAAACTATCGGCGCTAAGCACCATATCGGCTTCTTTTATAAAAGCCAAAAGTTCAACAAAGCTGCTATAAGTATCCAGCTTGCCGTCATAAGCGCTTAACTCCGTTGGCAATCCGGCCACTTTTACTTGAACACCTTGCTTTTCCCAGTCGCGTCTCAATGCATTTACCAAAACCGCAGGCAAAGCTTTTCCCGGTTTCCGGGACCCGGGAGTAATCAGCACGCGGGTAATTGTATCGGTTGCAATTGATCCGACTGGTTGTACCGGAGCCATCCCAGTGAAACGGGAGTAAGCAGTATAAATATTTTCCCGGCCATCATGGATATGCTGAAAATGCTGGCCGGTGAACCAGGACAGCCATTGCTGACGAAGTTTCTGCTCCAGATAAGCCTTACCCGCAACCGGATATTGCCTGAGATGATTTTTCAGGTGCTGTAATTCCCGGAACGAGTGTGGATAGAACAAATATTTATTGGTGAATGCCCCCAAAATCTGGCGGCGTATATTTAAATCAATAAACGTAATGTTAGGATAATCCCCTATCAGTTGTTGCTGTTGTAATGCCTGGAATAAAGAATAAAAATGCCTGGAGGCCCGGATCTCTATGGGATTATCACCCGAGCTCTTTTCAAGAGACGCCAGTGCTATTACAAAATCACCATAGGAACGCAATAAAAAAACTGTATCCATGACAGAGACAAAGCTACTATGTCTGGCTATACCAGCAGCATAATAAGGCTAATAACTATAAAGATTTGATTTCGCTTACCAGTTGCTGTAAGGCTGCTTTGGCATCTCCGAAAAGCATGGAGGTTTTGGGCTGGAAAAACAGGGCATTTTCAATACCCGCATATCCTGGCTTCATGCTTCTTTTGTTTACGATAACAGTTTTAGCCTGCTCTACTTCCAGTATGGGCATTCCATAGATCGGTGAAGCCGGGTCTGTTTTGGCGGCGGGGTTTACTACATCATTGGCCCCCAGAATCAACACGACATCTGTATTGCGGAACTGATCGTTTGCCTGTTCCATTTCCTGGAGTTTATCGTAACTGACATCGGCTTCCGCCAATAAAACATTCATATGTCCAGGCATCCTGCCTGCTACCGGGTGGATGGCGTAAGTTACTTCTACCCCCTTATCTTCCAGCATTTTTTCCAGTTCATGGCAAACATGTTGCGCTTGTGCTACAGCCAAGCCATATCCGGGAACAATAATAACTTTGTGTGCATAAGCCATACAAACTGCGGCATCCGCAATAGAAATTTCTTTGTAGACCCCACCGGCATCACCTTTTACTGCCGTTCCCGATGTGCTGCCGCCAAAAGAACCAATTAAGACATTGGTAAGGCTGCGGTTCATGGCTTTACACATGAGAATGGTTAAAAGGGTACCAGCTGCACCCACCAGTATACCACCGGTTAACATGACCTGATTATCATACAGAAAACCACCACAGGCTGCTGCAACACCGGTGAATGAATTCAACAGCGATATTACTACCGGCATATCCGCACCACCAATCGGTAATACAAAAAGCACCCCATACACCAGAGAAGCTGCTGCCAGTACATAAAACAATGCATAATTGGACCCATTGAGGGTCATTAATAAATAACCGGCTCCTGTTAAAATGGCCGCCAGCAAAAACAGGTTAAATACCTGCTGCCCTTTGAATGCAAAATCGCGTATACGTCCGTTTAGTTTACCCCAGGCTATCATACTGCCGGCAAATGAAACCGCTCCGATGATCAGACCCAGGAAAATGGTCAATAATGTACCCTTATGTATATCAGTAAGATTGCCTGCATTGATCAGGTGTGCCAGATGACCAAATTCAATCACAGAAATCAGCGCCGCACAAGCACCTCCCATGCCATTGAACAGACTCACCATTTCAGGCATGGCAGTCATTTTAACTTTCTTTGCAGCCAGCAGTCCTATAACAGTGCCCAGGATGAGGCCGCCAAATATCCAGGGATAATTACCCAGCCGAACACCTTCTTCTTCATAAAGAAAAATGGTACCGAATATTGCTATTGTCATACCCGCGGCAGCCAAAAGGTTACCCCGGCGTGCAGTTTCGGGATGCGACAACATTTTCAGGCCGATTATAAATGTAACCGAACCAATCAGGTAACAAACGGTAAGTAAGCTTAAACCCATATCATTGTTTTAAACGACCCTGGTCAAATATGTCATCCTATTTTTTCTTCCGGAACATTTCAAGCATCCGATCTGTTACCACAAATCCGCCAACCACATTTAATGTACCCAGTACCACTGCCAGAAAGCCAATGATAAGGGCTGCATAATTTCCCGGCTCTACTTTTCCCATTACAATAATGGCTCCAATAATAACAACACCATGAATAGCATTGGCTCCGCTCATCAATGGCGTGTGCAACACACTGGGCACTCGTCCAATGACTTCTATTCCCAGAAAAATGGAGAGGATAACGATATAGATCATCTCAATATGCGTTTGTATCCATCCAAGTATGCTATCCATATTCTTACTTTTTCAGTTATTATGCTTTGCCGAACAACTTGTCAAAGTTCGGTTCATTTATGGGCACCAGCTACCCGCTCATTCATCACGACTCCTGCATGTGTTATACAACACCCTTTCACAATATCATCCTCGAAGTTCAGATGCAGCGCTCCTTCTTTATTAATCATTAATTGCAGGAAATTCAACACATTCTTCCCGAATAATTTACTCGCATCCATAGGCATATCTGCCGCTAGGTTACTGTTTCCGATGATCGTAACCCCATGCTGAACAATGGTTTCGTTATTGCGTGTACCGGCCACATTACCACCGGTAGCGGCTGCCAGGTCCACAATAACACTTCCTGGTTTCATACGCTGCAAAACCTCTTCGGAGATCAGCAATGGTGCTTTTTTACCTGGTATCTGCGCGGTGGTAATCACTATATCGGCTTTGGCAATGGAAGCTGCCAGTTTTTCCTGTTGCCGCTTTTTAAATTCTTCCGACTGCTCCACCGCATAACCACCCGCTGCGGAAGCATCGGCCGCACCCTCAACTTCAATAAATTTGGCCCCCAGGCTCATTACTTCCTCTTTCACCGCCGGACGGGTATCTGACACTTCTACCACAGCTCCCAAACGTCGAGCGGTTGCAATGGCTTGTAATCCCGCAACGCCGGCACCTATGATAACTACTTTAGCCGGAGCAATGCTGCCGGCTGCCGTCATGAACATGGGAAAATAACGCGGAAAAATTGTTGCTGCCAGCAGAACAGCCCGATAACCGGCTATATTGGCCTGACTACTCAATACATCCATACTCTGCGCACGGGTAGTCCTTGGAATCATATCCAGACTGAATACAGACATCTGCCGGTCGATCCAGACAGGAATGGTGTCGGTATAATACAAAGGCTGGAATACCCCCACCAATATCGTACCCGGCTTTACCTGGCGGATATCGGCCTCTGTTAATGGATGGATACATAAGAGCAAATCAGCCTGTGCCAATATTTCGCTTCTTTCCTTAACAGGGATATTACGAGACTGGTAAGCGTCGTCAGACGCAAAAGCCTGCTCCCCGGCGCCTTTTTCTATCCATACCTGTATATTTTTCTTGACAAGGACTTCAGCCTGTTCGGGTAGCAATGCTACACGCCTGTCATTTTTATGTTCGCTGAGTATACCAACAATCATGCGTTCAATTTAGGTGTTTTTTTTGATTGTAGGCTGTGCAGGCAACTGTGTTTACCGATTTCTTTTGCTTTTGGAAAAAAGCCAGGCCATCAGGTCAGGTTCACGGAATGCATCTCCCCAGCTATCGTGTCCAACTCCTGCATATTCGGTATAACGGACATCGGATTCTGCTTTCTTCAAGCGACGCTGGTATTGTCTGGAAAAAAATGCTGGTACTACTTTGTCCGCGCTACCATGCAACAGCCAGAGTGACGATTTAGAAGCAAATAGCTTACTTGTCTCCGGATTCCCTGCACCACAGATGGATATGCCAGCTGCAAATATATCCGGATACCGTGCCAGCATATCCAGCACTCCCATGCCTCCCTGTGATAAACCCATTACATAAACACGACTTGCATCAACTTTCCCGGTAGCCAGAAAAACATCCAGCCAGGCTTTTACTAACCCTGTAATGTCCGTTGGTTTCTCTTTAAAAGGGAATACCCAGTCTTTA
>JAACZQ010000141.1 GCA_009996675.1 Chitinophagaceae bacterium | reverse complement strand
CCTGATCATGGTGTGGGTGTACGCAGTGCCGTAGGTATGAGTTCCCTGCCGGGTAATATACCCGTGGAAATTGAAGCTGTTTTTGAACTAACAGATTAAGTTGATAATCAATCTCATACGGACTCCCGGCTGATTTTGGCACGTTGTTTGGATTATTCTGGCATAACCAAAGCAATAAGTCATGAAAAAGCTAATCGTACCTTTTATACTGATACTGGCACTTGTTGGATCAACAGAAACCAATGCACAGGTGAGGTTAAATGTTAATGTTAACATCGGCAACCAGCCTGTATGGGGACCCGTAGGTTATGACTATGTAGAATATTATTACCTGCCCGATATAGATGTATGGTACAATGTTCCCAACCGCCAGTATATCTATCTGGATGGTGGCCGTTGGATATTCGCCGCTTCTTTACCCGGCCGTTACCGCGGATTTGATTTATACGGCAGTTATAAAGTTGTTGTGAATGATCCCAGACCTTATTTACGTGCCGATGTATATCGCGTAAAATATAAAGAATACAAAGGCTGGAAAGGTCCCCGCCAGGTCATTATCCGTGATAGTCGCGATGTACGCTATGTACAGCGTCACGATAATGATAACCACAATGGCCAGGGTCGCGGTAAAAAGAAAGGACACAGAGATTAAACATAGCATTACCCCCTATGAACGAAAAGCATCCCTGCATTGTGTGGGGGTGCTTTTTTATCTTCAGGCGTGGGGGATTGGTGAAAGCCAACAGGATTACTCACGACCGACGATTCACGCCTCAGGCCCCAGCATCGCTGCCGCTTTCGCCAGGTCTTCCGGGGTATCAATTTCCACCCCCATGTAATCGGTTATCACCATGCGCAGGGGTATGCCGTGTTCGAGGTAACGAAGACATTCGATTTTTTCAGCGGCTTCCAGGGGTGTCATGGGCCATTGGGTAAACTGAAGCAATGCCTGTTTACGGAACGCATAGACGCCGATATGTTCGTAATACGTAATGGGCGATTCAGTGCTGCGCGGATAGGGTATTACGCTGCGGGAAAACATCAGTGCATTGTGCTGCAGGTCTACCGCTACTTTTACATAATTCGGATCAGCTACCAGCTGCGGATCTTTCAGCACCTGCATCAACGAAGCCACTTGCACCTGTTCGCCGCCGGGAGCGGTGAATACCGATAATAATTTTTCGAGTGGTTCCCGTTTTACAAAAGGTTCATCGCCCTGCACATTCACCACAATATCCATCTCCATATCTGCGATGGCTTCTGCAATACGGTCGCTGCCGCTTTCATGTGTTTGTTTACTCATGATGGCTTTACCGCCATGTTGCGTAATCTCATTGAATATGATCTCACTGTCGGTTACAACAAAGACTTCATCAAAGAGTCGTGTAGCTACTGTATTATCATAAGTATGCCGGATAACAGTTTTAGTGCCCAGTTGCTGCATGAGCTTGGCGGGGAAACGGGTAGCGGCATATCGGGCGGGAATGAATGCTCCGGTCTTCATACAATTGATTTCTGCAAAGATGCAATCAATAGTCTGTTTTTATGGCCCCATCGAAAGGAATTTTCAATTGGTAGGCCAGTTGCTCATCGGTACGGTCGTCCAGCACATCAAGCCCATAACGCAATTGATCCACTGGAATATCCTGGTAGGTCCCAAACAACCGGTCCCAGATGGAAAAAATATTACCGTAGTTGCTGTCGGTCTGCGGCCTTACATAATGGTGGTGTACCTTATGCATATTGGGTGATACGATCAGCCAGCTGATGCCGCGGTCCAGCCATTGCGGCAGGCGTATATTGGCATGGTTGAATTGCGATAAGACGGCACTGATGCTTTGGTAAAGCATTACCAGCCACATGGGTGCACCACAAACGATTACACCCAGTGTGGTGAATATGGCGCGGAACACACTTTCACCCGGATGATGTCTGTTGGCTGTGGTAGTATCTACATGTGTATCGGCATGGTGCACCATATGAAACTTCCACATCCATTTTATTTTATGTTCAATAAAATGAATGAACCAGGCACCCACCAAATCAAGCAATAATAATCCGGCCAACATTTGTGCCCATAGCGGCAGACTGATCCACTGTAATATGCCAACGGAATGCTTGACGGACCAGTCGCTCGCTTTAACGATAACCAGTGCAAAAGCAAAATTCACCACTACGGTAGTAACCGTGAAAAAGATATTGATGGATGCATGTTTCCATTTGTTGTAACGGAAACCGATGAGTGGCATCACCCCTTCTATCAGCCAGAAAAAAGTAATGCCGCCGGCCAGTATCAGGGCACGGTGCCAGCTTGGTATGGTATCGAAATAGTGAACGATGTTTTCGAGCATGTTGACTGTATTGATGTTTCAATTTACCAAATATTCCTTGCCGGGGATTGCTTTATAAAAAAAACCTCCTGCTTGCGCAGAAGGTTTGCAGTTAGCATTGGTTGTATATGCAGGGGTTAGTTATTCAGCATCAGTGGCATCACCAGCATCAGCAGGTCCTCACCCTCGGCCTGTTCTGATGGTTTAATCAGACCGGCTTTGGTAGGGGTTGACAATTCCATACGAACCTCATCCGTGTCGGCTGCGTTCAGCATTTCAATCAGGAATTTGGCATTGAAAGCAATCTGCAGGTCTTCACCATCGTACTGACAGCTCATGCGTTCATTACCTTCAAAACTAAAATCAATATCCTGGGCCGCCATTTGCAGTTCGCTGCCGGTAATGCTCAGGGCAACCTGGTTGGTGCTTTTATTACTGAACACGTTCACGCGGCGCAGGGCATTCTGGAAATCGGCTTTATTGACAATGAGTTTATAGGGATTATCAGCGGGGATCACCACTTTATAATCCGGGAAACGGGCATCAATAAGCCGGCAAATCATTTGTGTAGAGCCATGATTCACGAACAGGTGATTGCTGTTATAGCTGACTGTGATATTGTCTTCGTTATCGGGCAGCGCATTCTTAAGCAGGTTCAGGGGTTTTTTAGGCACAATGAATGAATCTGCCTTGGTGGCTTTGGTATCCAAACGCTTGTAACGTACCAGTCGGTGTGCATCGGTTGCCACAAACTGTACACCATCTTTAGCCAGTTCAAAGAACACCCCTGTCATGGCCGGGCGCAGGTCGTCGTTACTTACTGCAAACAGTGTTTTGTTGATGGCAGTAAGCAGAGCGCCGCTGGTCATGTCGAAACCAGTGGTATCATCCGCTGTAGGTTCTTTGGGGAAGTTATCGGGATTTTCGCCCATCACTTTATACTTACCGTTATCGCTGGTAATTTCAACCGCAAAGTTTTTATCGATATTAAAAGTCAGGGGCTGATCCGCAATATTTTTCAGGGAATCCAGCAGGATTTTGGCGGGGATACACACTTTACCATTGGCTTTGCTTTCCACATCCATCTGAACACGCATTACGGTTTCCAGGTCGGTAGCCACCACGTTCAGCTTTTTATCCTGTATTTCAAACAAGAAGTCTTCCAGTATGGGTAATACCGTATTCGCGTTAATCACGCCACTGATCTGTTGCAGGTGTTTCAGGAGAGAGGAAGAGGAAACAATAAATTTCATTCTACGGAATTTAGGTTGGCAACAAACCTAAGGCAAATTGTTAATATTCCGTAACCAAAATTACAGGAGCGCAGCAGCAGAACCCGAATGTTAATGGGCTGTGGATTGGTTTACAGAAGTTGGGGATTTGCCAGCAGCTCCTGATAGCGGATTTTACTGATGGGTTTAACAATATAATCCGTAACCGCCTGGTACCGTTTTGAGCGCTGGATATCGGCATCGTCTACGGAGGAGCTGACAACAAATAAACGGACCGTTTTGGGAAAACTGCCCTGGAGTTTCTCATATTCCTCCAAAAACTCCCAGCCGTTCATAATGGGCATATTGATGTCCAGAAAAATAATATCCGGTAAGGTTTCAGGCTGAATATTCTGGCTATCACTGAAATACGACATGGCTTCGCTTCCGTCATAGAAAGACTGGATGTGTTTGGTCATACCAGTAGATTCCAGCATTTTGCGTGCGGTGAACTGGTAGATTTTGTCGTCATCAATCAGGCAAACGGTATATTGCACAAAGCTCATATTAAAAGTAACACCGGGGGGATGCTGCTAGAGCAATCAAATATAACTAATTAACAGATAAGTAATATGCCTCTGCCCATCAGAAACCGTTTGAGTCCCGATCAGGCCTGGCAAAAGATCAAACATTACTGTGCGTACCAGGAGCGGTGTCACCAGGAAACCAAGGATAAGCTGTATGGCTATGGATTGGGCAAAACCGATGTAGAACAGCTGCTTTCCCGCTTAATAGAGGAGGATTTCCTGAATGAAACCCGATTTGCAGCCCAGTTTGCAGGAGGACATTTCCGGATGAAACAGTGGGGCCGGGTGAAAATTGTACATGCTTTGCAACTGAAAAAAGTAAGCTCCTACAATATTAAATCTGCATTAAAAGTCATAGACGAAGCCGATTACCGGCATGTATTGCAACAACTCGCTACCCGTCGTTGGGAAGCATTGAAGGGTGAACAATACCTGAACCGCCAGGCAAAAACCAGCGATTACCTGCTGCGCAAAGGGTTTGAGGCTGCACTCGTACAGGATGCCATCCGTACCATACGGGGACTGAACCGGGATTAAAATAGTATCTTTCCATCCCGACCCCGTACCCATGCCCAAACACTGCTTTGTCTTACTGCTTTGCTGTGCCACTGGTCTTTCCCTCTGCGCACAAGTGCAAACAAAACAGCGCGCTTACCGGCGCGAATTCAGCATGGTTACCGAGAACGACGCCTACCTGCTGGCCATGCGCGATGCCTATTATACCAACGGACTTTTTTTACGCTGGAATGTAGCCGATACCATCGCCGGCGATAAACTGGTTCGCGGATTTGAACTCGGTCAGAGTATCTACACACCCTCCAGTTTTGCCGTTACCCGGCCTTCCGATATCGATCGGCCCTATTGTGGCTACCTGTACGGACGGTATTCACAAACAAGGTTTTCCCCCAAAAAAGAAGGCTTATGGCAATGGTCGCTTTCCGCTGGTGTGGTGGGCAAAGCTTCCCTGGGTCAGGCTTTACAGGAAGGCTATCACAAACTTTTCCATTATAAGCGTTTTGAAGGATGGCAGTACCAGATTGGCAATGCACTCGGACTGGATGCGGCTGTGAGTGGCGCATTTACTTTGTTTAACCTGCCCGGGGTGATGAAACTCGTACCACAGTTTGAAGCCAGCCTGGGATTACACAATACCTATTTACGCGCCGGAAGCCTGTTGGTATTGGGCCGCTTTGCACCAAATGATCAAAGTGCTTTGTTCCAGGCAAGGGTAGACCGTTTCCGGATTTCTCCGACCGAGTTTTTTTTCTATACCCAACCACAATTATGCCTCCAGGCTTACAATGCCACCCTTCAGGGCGGGTTGTTGAATACCGATCCGGATGCCGTTACCGCTTCACCCAAAACACTGGTTTTCCAGCAACGGACAGGGCTTTGCTTTGCCCAGCATCGTTTTACCGCAAAACTGGAATGGGTTTTCCAGACAAGGGAAACCGCCAGTCAGCATACCAACCAGCAATATGGCGGCATCGGATTGTCCTATCGTATGTTCTGATTGATACATTCTCGCTACCTTGCAGTCATGTCCGAATCCCTTCATTTTACCCTGATCCAAACCCATTTGCAGTGGGAAGATAAGGCCGCCAATCTGGCAATGCTGGAGCAGAAGCTGGCAACGGTAGCCACTCCCCGTGAGATCGTGATCCTGCCGGAAATGTTCAGTACCGGATTCAGTATGCGACCGGAAATACTGGCGGAAACCATGGATGGGCCTTCGGTGCAGTGGATGAAAGATATGGCTGGCCGTTACCGGATCATCCTGACCGGTAGTCTGATTATCCGCGAGGGAGATGATTATTTCAACCGCCTGCTCTGGGTTCAACCCAATGGTCAGATGGGTTATTACGATAAGCGCCACCGCTTTGCTTTTGCGGGAGAAGACGAGCATTATACTTCGGGAAACAAACGTTTTATTGCCCAGGTTAACGGATGGAAAATAAATCTCCAGATCTGTTATGATCTCCGGTTTCCGGTATGGGCCCGGCAGCAGGTTGATGAAACACCGGAGTATGACGTACTGATTTATGTAGCCAACTGGCCCGAAAGACGTAACCATGCCTGGAAAACATTACTCACAGCCCGTGCCATCGAAAACCAATGTTATACAATTGGCGTTAACCGTGTTGGAGCCGATGGAAACGGCATC
>JAACZQ010000140.1 GCA_009996675.1 Chitinophagaceae bacterium | reverse complement strand
TTGCTGATCACCAAAACCAAAGCCGCTGAAGCGGAAGGTAATGCTATTAAAATTGCCGCAGAGGCAGAAAGAGAAGCTGCCCGTTTGCGTGGTCAGGGTGTGGCCCTTTTCCGGGAAGAAGTGGCCAGGGGTATGAGTCAGGCTGCCGAACAAATGAAACAGGCTAACCTGGATACCAATGTGATTTTGTTCAGTATGTGGACAGAAGCCATCAAAAACTTTGCTGAATATGGCAAGGGGAACGTGATATTCCTTGACGGCAGTGCCGAAGGAATGGACCGCACCATGCAACAGATTATGTCCATGATGAAGATGAAGGAAAACGGAATACAGTCCTGATGTAGGGATTCCCTGCTATAAAATGCCTCATTCCTGCCTGCTTCGGCGTTCGGGAATGAGGCATTTGTTTTGTTAAAACCAATAAAAGGGATTAACAAAATGTGCAAAAGCTTTCCTAAAAATCAATCCCTGCTTGATTTTATTCACAGTCACACCCTTGCTTTGCAGAAGACGCTATTTTTAGCTTATCCAAAAAAACAGGTATGTTCAATTTATTGCAGACAGATACTTTGCAGAAAGTGGTTTCAGCTGTGCCGGCTGCCGCCGAAAAAATATCTATGTGGAGCCTGCTGGAGAAAGGTGGATGGATTATGTATCCACTCTATTTATTACTGGCGGGTGCCATTTTTGTATTTGTAGAAAGATTGATTGCTATTCGGAGAGCTTCACGCATTGAAAGCAATTTCATGAATATCATCCGCGATAATATTATGTCCGGAAATGTACAGGCAGCACGTAATCTGGCCCGGAATACCAATAACCCGGTGGCCCGGATGATTGATAAGGGTATCCAGCGTATTGGCAAACCCCTGGACGCTATTGAGAAAAGCATGGAAAATGTAGGTAAGCTTGAAATGTACAGCATGGAAAGAAACCTCTCTATACTTTCACTGATTGCCGGTATTGCACCCATGTTCGGTTTTCTGGGAACAATTGTAGGTATGGTGCAGTTGTTTTATGGTATTGCTTCAACCGGTGAATACACCCTGAATACGATTGCCGGTGGTATTTATACGAAAATGATAACATCGGCTACCGGTTTGATCATTGGGTTGATTGCTTATGTAGGCTATAATTTTCTCAGCACCCAGATCGATAAAACAGCTAATAAAATGGAAGCTGCCAGTGCTGAATTCATCGATATCCTCCAGGAACCTACCCGTTAATTAAGGCCATATGAATATCAGGAAAAGACTTAGAACACATCCGGAAATGCATACAGGTGCCCTGAACGATATCCTGTTCATACTGCTGTTGTTTTTCCTGATCGTATCAACCCTGGCCAATCCCAATGTTATCAAAGTATCCAATCCCAAGGCAAAAAGTGATACCAAGGCCAAACAAACCGTTGTTATTACGGTTGACAAGGATCAGCAGCTATACATCGGCTCTCAGCATATAACCATGGAACAGCTTGAACCGGAACTGAAAGTATTCCTGGCCAAAGAAACCGAGAAACCATCGGTTGTGATCAATGGGGATAGCACTTCACATTTGGGTACTACCATCCGGGTGATGCAGGTGATCAAGAAATTGGGCGCCACACCGGTGATGGCAGTAGATAATTCCGGCAAACAGTAAAATTTTGCTACAAAGCGGCACGGATCATCCGGTCGCGACCCATCAGGTCTTTCCGGCATTCCACCCGGAATTGCATGTGTTCCAGTAAGGATACAACGGCCAATCCCTGCGCATCACTGATTTCAAAAAACAGCCAGCCGCCGGGTTCCAGCTTTTGCAAAGCCATCGCTGCAATAGCGCGATAAAAAAGTAAAGGGTCGCTATCCGGTACAAAAAGTGCCGTATGGGGTTCATAATCCAATACATGTTTGGCCATACTGTTTTTCTCTTCCAGGGGTACATACGGCGGATTGCTTACAATAATTGAATAGGATGGTAATTGTAATTGACTTGCTGTATCCAGGATATCCATAGAACTGAACGCAACCCTGGCGTCCAGTATCCGGGCATTTTCCTTTGCTGTTTCAATAGCTCCTGCACTGATATCAATCGCCGATATTTCCCAGCCGGGCAATTGTTTAGCCAGCGTTATGGGAATACAGCCACTCCCGGTGCCGATATCCAGCAATCGGCCTGGCTGTATGGCATTTTCGCGAACGGTATCCACCATCCATTGGACCAGTTCCTCTGTTTCAGGCCTTGGGATCAGGGTAAATTCATTCACCAAGAAACGCATGCCTGCAAACCAGGCTTCCCCCAGCACATACTGTACAGGCATGGATGCAAGCAATTGTGTGCGCATTTTTGTAAAACTGGCTTCCTGCGATGCCGTTAATACTTCCATTTTGCGAACCAACTGATCGGTTCTCGACAGCCCGGTGAGGTATTCCATTACCATCTGTGTAATGGTACGTGCTTCACGTTCATCGTATAATCTGCCCAGTTCCCCGGCCAGGGATGTATGGGCCTGCTGGATGGTCATGCTGCAATGTTAGCACCATTTGGTTATTTTTGCCAATTCCCTATGCACCTGATCCAGGAAATATATATGCAGCGTTGCCTCGAACTGGCCTTGAAAGGTGCAGGCTGGGTTGCGCCCAATCCCCTGGTGGGAGCCGTACTGGTATACCACAACCGGATCATTGGCGAGGGCTGGCATGAACGCTATGGACAGGCACATGCCGAAGTAAATTGTATTACGAGCGTTAAACCCGAAGATCAGCACCTGATCGGATCGTCAACCCTCTATGTATCGCTGGAGCCCTGCGCCCATTTT
Source organism: Chitinophagaceae bacterium (assembly GCA_009996675.1). Taxonomy (GTDB): domain Bacteria; phylum Bacteroidota; class Bacteroidia; order Chitinophagales; family Chitinophagaceae; genus Sediminibacterium. The sequence goes on along the minus strand of JAACZQ010000140.1, from coordinate 3,833 downwards.
GGTAAAACACCTCCCTGTAGCCGGTTGATCATTGATAAAAAGATACCCAGAGTAGTGATTGGATGTCGTGATCCCTTTCCGGCTGTAGATGGCAAAGGGATAGAACAATTGGAACAGGCAGGTATTACTGTAGTGGTCGGAGTGCTTGAAGAAGCTTGTCGGCAGATCAATCGCCGCTTCTTCACCTTCCATCAGCAGCAAAGACCCTGGGTTATTATCAAATGGGCTCAAACAGCCAATGGTATCCTCGGGCTTACGAATGAGCGCCTTCATATTACCAATGCCATCACCAATCGCCTCGTTCATCGATGGCGAAGTGAAGAAGCAGCCATCCTGGTGGGCTCAGGAACTGTACGCACAGATAATCCGCAACTCACCAACCGTTTATGGAATGGCCCCAGCCCGGTCCGGATGGTTATTGACAGGTCTCTGCAATTACCGGTGTCCGGCACTGTTTTCCGGGAAGATGCACGAACCATTGTTTTTAATACAATAAAGACAGGGGAGGAGAATCATCTGCAATATCAGCAACTGCAACCCGGAATACCAATCTTCACGCAAATCAATACATATTGTTATGCCAATGGAATACAAAGTATTCTGGTAGAAGGAGGCGCCCAATTGCTGCAGCACTGCCTCGATGCTGGCTGGTGGGATGAGCTGCGTGTTATAACCAATCAATCCATGATCAAAGAACTGGGTGTAAAAGCCCCGGAACTGCCATCGGTCCTGGTATTGGATAACCAGCAATTGGAAACAGATCATATTTTGTTTGGACTGAACCCCAAACACGAAAACTAAACTAATACTGCATATGATATACCTGATTGGAAGTATTGTTTTAACCAGCTACCTGACTTTGTCGTTCAAAGTATTGCAGCGTTGCCAGATTGCAGTATTTCCTGCCATTGTTTTTAACTATATCACTTGTGTTATAACTGGATCGATTGTAAACGGCGCATTTCCCATCAATAGTAGCGTTATACAAACTCCCTGGTTCCAATGGGCTTGTTTGATGGGGGTACTGTTCGTGAGTATTTTTAATATCATAGGAAAGACAACACAGACCTTGGGAGTGGCTGTTGCTTCCGTAGCTAATAAACTATCACTCATCATACCGGTGCTGTTGTCTGTGTATTTATACCAGGAAACCGTGGCTGGATGGAAAGCAGCCGGGGTATTACTTGCATTGGTCGCAGTTGTGTTTACCTGTTATGCCCCTGCAACACCTGATCAGATGGCGGGAAAGCCAACTGCCGGCTGGGTTCGCTACTGGCTTCCCTTGTCTTTGTTTCTTGGAAGTGGTTTGCTGGATGCACTGATCAATCATGTGCAGCAAATGTATGTGACCGATGAAAACCGGAATGCTTATCTCATCAGTGGCTTTTTCTCGGCGGCAACTATAGGTTTCATCATCCTGCTTATTCAATATGTCCGAGGTGCCATTGTATTTCGGGTGAAAGATGTACTGGCAGGTATATTGATTGGTATACCCAATTATTTTTCCATCTGGTGCCTGGTGCATTTTCTTAAAGAAAGCCCCTGGCAGAGCAGCGCCAGTATTCCGGTGAATAATATGGGTATTGTATTGTTCAGCTCGGTAGTAGCCTGGCTGCTGTTTCGTGAAAAATTATCAAAAATCAACTGGATGGGTATTCTACTTTCACTGATAGCCATTTATTTAATTGCATTCGGGGATCAATTATGAGTAACGCTGAACACTATTTTACGATCGACAGAACCGCATCTGCGGAATTCAAGGACCGGGGGAGCAGGTTCCTGGCTTATGTGGCTCCAGTAACCACTGTTGAGTCCTGCAAGATGCAATTACAGGAGTTAAAAAAAGAACACCCGAAAGCAGTACACCATTGTTTCGCATACCGGCTGGGTACGGATGGCTTACAATTCCGGGTGAATGATGACGGTGAACCATCTGGCTCGGCAGGACGGCCAATTCTCGGGCAGATCGATAGCCGCGGGTTAACCAATACCCAGGTAGTGGTGGTACGTTATTTCGGTGGTACATTGCTTGGAGTACCCGGACTGATCAATGCCTATAAGTCCGCCACATCCATGGCCCTGCAATTGATTCCCGTTATTCAGAAACCCATTGAATTGAGTTACCAGTTGCAGTTCGATTATACCCGCATGAATGAGGTAATGATGATTGTAAAACAATATGGTTGCAGTGTGCAGTCTCAGGAGACACAATTATTCTGTATGCTCAACATTGGTATTCCCAAAGCACGCCTGGATGAAGTCTTGTATCGGTTGAATGATTTGCATACCGTTGCTGTCAATCGCGTAGCTTAAGCTTTTCCGGTAAGCCGATAAATGGCCAACCCTACCATTTCTTTCAGCAATAAAGACCAGTCTTTCAGCAGTTTTGCATTGGGTAAGAGGTCCTCGTCCCATTGGAGATAATTATCGATGACATCGTAGTCGCAAGGGAAATAGTCGATACCTGTCCAACCAGCTTTCTCAAATACGGCTTTTGATCTGCGCATATGTTGTGTGGAGGTGATCAGTAAAAACGGCCCTTTTAATTGAGCTGAATCAGCCAGTTTTTTGCTGAATACGCCATTCTCATGTGTATTCCTCGACTTGTTCTCAATCAGAATATCGGCCGGATTTACCTTGTTGGCAATGAAATAATCCCGTAGAAAATCGGCTTCGGGGGGAAGCGGGTTCACCAGTGCCCCGGTTCCGCCTGTAATCAGTATTTTCTTGATAATGCCCCGGTTGTACAAAGTGATGGTAGCAATGAAACGATCAGAGGCATTCCCGAAATAGCCATTGGCTTTTTTGTCAAAATTAATCATACCTGTCAGCAAAATGCCGGTCTCATATTGAGGTAGGGTAGACATATCCCGGGGTGGAAACTGCCAGCGCTTCTCTGCTTGCTGGTATAAGAAAGGGTTGGAGAAAATGAAAAATAAAATAGCCGCTGTCCAATACAGTTTTTTACGGATCCTGGCCGAACGTGTAAAGAGGGACATGATCAGCAGGATCAATATCCAGTTAAACGGCACCAGCAGGAAAAACAATACTTTGGATAGGATGAAGAACATAGCTGCAATATAAAAACAAAAAAGACCCTTTTACAGAGCCCTTTGATTAAGATTGGAAGCTTTTACTGACCACCAGCTCTTTGCTGCCTGGTGTATAGGTATAAAAACCTTCTCCGGATTTAACCCCCAGTTTACCCGCTGTAACCATATTCACCAACAGGGGGCAGGGTGCGTATTTGGGATTACCGAAGCCATCATGCAATACCTGTAAAATACTTAGGCATACATCCAGACCAATAAAATCGGCCAGCTGCAACGGACCCATCGGATGGGCCATACCCAGCTTCATAATGGTATCAATGGATTCCACACCGGCAATGCCTTCATACAGTGAATAGATCGCTTCATTGATCATGGGCATTAATATACGGTTGGCAATAAAACCGGGATAGTCGTTCACCACGCAGGGCACTTTACCCAGTGTTTTACTCAGTGATACTATTGTATTGGTAATATCTTCCCGTGTAGCGTATCCATTGATGATTTCCACCAGCTTCATCACGGGTACCGGATTCATGAAATGCATACCGATTACCTGTTCCGGGCGTTTGGTTACGGCCGCAATACGGGTAATGGAAATAGAAGAAGTATTGGTGGCTAAAATGGCATGGGCGGGAGCAAACTGATCAATCTGCCGGAAAATATTCAATTTCAACTCAATATTCTCTGTGGCGGCTTCCACCACCAGATCGGCGCCGGATACACCTGTAGCCAGGTCGGTTTGCGTTTGTAAACGGGAAAGGGTAGCGGTTTTCTGGTCTT
>JAACZQ010000139.1 GCA_009996675.1 Chitinophagaceae bacterium | reverse complement strand
GGTTACCTTCATGGATTGTGCGGCAGAATCGCCAGCGGGCCGAAGAAGTTATTGCTACGACCAGGCAGCATTGGATGCCCGCAAAGAACACAAACCTGCCCATAGTGCCATCGCCGCCGCAGCGGAAATGGGCATTACCCTGCTGAATGAAAGTCAGTACCGTTTCCTACAAACACTGGGTAAATTCGACACCAAAACCTCCAGCTGGCTCCTCACCCCACCCGATATCCGCGCCCTCGATGGCGCCATCTTCGGCGACCGACGCTACAATACCGTTTTCATCTACCACAACGGGGTGCAATCCTATTATGCCGCGAGGGGGTTCCGGGGAGTGTTGGAAGTTTGAATGAATGTCAGATCTCAGATGTCAGATCTCAGATGTCAGATCTTTGATTTTTTGATCTTTGATTTCTTGATCTTTGATTTCTTAATTGAATGAAGTGAGTAGTCAGCACTGAGTAAGCCTGTCCGCCTGTGGCCGATGAGTAAGCATACCTAACACCTAACACCTAATACCTAACACCCAATGCGCTAACACGCCAATGCGCCAAAAGCCAACAGCCAACAGCCAAAAGCTAATAGCTCCCTCCACCCCCCATCGCTTCCTGCAAAAATTCCTGCAAAACCAAAGCATGATTGTGTTCCGGATCGGCAGAAGCATAGAGTAAAGTGATTGTTTTACAGGTACGGAATTGTTGCAGCAATGCCGGCACTGCAGGATTGGCGGCCAATTCAGCCCGGTAGCGTTGCGCAAATACAGGCCAGCGGCTTGTATCCTGGTGGAACCAGTTACGCAGATCGGGACTGGGTGTAAGCTCCTTTGCCCATAGATCATAAGGCAGGTCCGTTTTACGGATACCGCGGGGCCAGAGCCGGTCTACCAGTACCCGATAACCATCCTTAGCAGCTGCCCCCTCATAGACCCGCTTGACCAAAACTTTGGTTTTCATGTAAATAGATTGTAGCGTAAAAATAATAAAAGATATTTTTGTCTTTTATTAAAAACTTGTATTAGTTTTGCCCCGTCAATACAAAAACCATGTTTTCCAAAACCTGCGAATACGCCATCAGAGCCATGATTTTTATCGCTCAGAAGACCAAGGAAGGTGATATCCGTATTGGTATCAAAGACATTGCCAGTGGTATCGACTCCCCCGAATATTTCATTGCCAAAATTCTCCAGGAACTAAGCCGCAAAGGGCTGGTACAATCCGTCAAAGGTCCGAATGGCGGCTTTTACCTCGATCACAGTTCCCTGCAACAATCCCTGGCCGATGTGGTAAGGGCCGTGGATGGTGATAAAATTTTTGAGGGCTGCGGACTGGGGCTGAAACAGTGTTCCGAAAAATGCCCCTGCCCCATTCACCACGATTTTAAAAGAATCAGGAAAGACCTGTACAGAACCCTGGAAAAATCCAAACTCGGCAATTTTACCGAAGAGCTGGACAAACAATTACTCTTCCTCAGACGGTAAAAAAATTTGACTAAATAAAAGACAAAAAGGTATTAATATCTGATCTATGAAACCATTGCAACGCACCATACTACTCTTCCTGTTCAGCTGCTGTGTCGGCAGCCTTTTGGCGCAGGATGGAAAACCTTCGGCTTTTACGCTGGAGAACAAGCCCCTGGGCAGCTGGCTGATCTTTGCGGTAGCCCTCCTGCTCTTTGTACTGGTCTTGCGTTTGCGCAATGAAGCCGCTGCACTCCGCAAAACGTATCGGCAGTCTAAAAATAACAAGCAATGGCAGCGTTACCTGGATGAACTCGATGGACAGCAGGTGAACAGATTACTCGAGATCAAGCGAAGCAAATCTGCTCCCCTGCAAGGAAAGGGTCTGCTCTGGCTCATTGTTGCGGGCACAGCCGCTTTGCTGCCGGTGGGTCGGGCTGCTGCGCAGGACAGCGGGCAGCCAACAGGTACTGCATTACTCAGCCAATCCGGCATCATCATCACACTGGTATTAATACTCATTCCCCTGATTGCGACTGTTTTCCTGCTCATTCTGCGCATCAGCAATACCCTGCGCAAACAAAGACAGCAGCAAAAACGGGTGGAAGCACAGGCATTGGCAGCTTATATCAATGATCTGCCCGCCAACGATCCGCAACTCAGCCAACTGCAAGCGCGCAAAGCTGCACTGGACTATACCTTATCCCACAACGAACTGGCAGGCCTGGAACCAGCAGCCGATGAAAGAGGATTATTGCAAATGAACCAGGAACCGGGCCTGCCTATTGTTGCACTCAAGAAAAAAGCATTACCCCGTCCGAATATCGATCCACAACTTTCCAAACTGGTACTGGCCTACCTGGTTTGTGCTGCAGGCTGGCTGCTCTTTGGTACTACCGTGGGTGAATACCTGGGTATCAAATTTGTAGCACCCGATGCCGACCACCTGAGCTGGTTAAGCTTTGGCCGCTTGCGTCCCGTGCATACCAATGCCGTATTCTGGGGATGGGCATCACTGGGTATGCTGGGACTGGGTTATTATATCGTTCCGCGGGTGAGTAATACAGCACTGGCCAGCATAAAACACGGCTGGTATACCTTATGGCTCATCAATGCCGCTGTGATACTGGGTTCCTTATGCCTCATGGCGGGCATCAACAATGGTGGCGGTGAATACCGCGAATACATCTGGCCGGTGATGTTGCTGTTTGGTGCAGGGCTCCTGCTCACGCTCATCAATTTTATGCGCACCATCGCCCGGCGCAGTACAAAAGAGATTTACATATCCAACTGGTACATTGTTTCCGCCATTATTTTTACGATCGTCATTTCCCTGGCCGCATATATCCCTTACTGGCAGAACGGTTTGGGGGAAACCATCATACAGGGTTATTATATGCACCAGGGCGTGGGTATGTGGTTCATGCTGTTCACACTGGGTATTGTATATTATTTCCTGCCTCAGCAACTCAATAAACCCATTTACTCTTACAGCCTGGGGATACTGGCATTCTGGTCGCAGATCATTTTTTATACCCTCATTGGTACCCACCACTTTGTGTTCAGTGCCATACCCTGGTGGCTGCAAACAGTGGCCATTGTAGGCAGCGCGGGTATGATCATACCGGTGTTTGCCGGCACCACCAATTTCCTGCTCACTTTCAAAGGGGCCTGGTATAAACTGAAAGACAGTTATACCCTGCCCTTCTTCCTCGTGGGCATTATCTTTTATTTCACCGGATCCTTACAAGGCACGGCAGAAGCTTTTCGCTTTACCAACCTGGTCTGGCATTTCACCGACTTCACCGTAGCACACTCGCATATTACCATGTATGGCATTATCTGCTTCTTACTCTGGGCCTGTATGTATGCCGTCATCCCGCGATTAACCGGTAAGGAAGCACCACAGATCACCATTGGTGCACATTTCTGGCTCGCCCTGATCGGATTACTCTTCTACGCCATTCCGCTGATGTATGGGGGTACCATGAAGGGACTGGCCTGGATGCAGGGCAAACCATTTATGGATGGTGTGGTATTGATGGCACCTTATTGGCTCTGGCGCGCTATAGGCGGTACACTCATGTGGGTATCACACCTCTTCTTTGCCTACAACCTCTATAAAATGATGACCAGTAGCAAGGAACTGAATGTAGCAGATCTGGCCCTGCAAGAACTGAGCGCCAACGCAAACATCGCTCAGCCAACACCCATTGTTAATCATTTATAATTCGGATCAATGGAATTCTTCGACAACCATAAAAAACTATTCCTCGTATCGGCAACCTTATTCATCGGGCTCACCTGCGTGGTGGCCATCATGCCGGCCATACACAACCAGCAAAACAATCATCCCCTGCCCGATGCCATTCCGTTGAGCCCGGAAGCCCTGGCCGGTAAAGCAATATTTGTTGCCAATGGTTGCGTAGCCTGTCACACCCAGCAAGTACGTAATGTGGAGATGGATAAACAATGGGGAACCCGTCCGGGTATGGCAGCGGATTATGCAGCCAATCACCGCATGAGTGTATGGCAGAACACCGCCACACTGATGGGCACAGAAAGAACAGGGCCGGATTTAACCGATGTGGGTAATCGTCAGCCCTCGCGCGACTGGAACCTGGTACACTTATTCAATCCACGTATCGTGGTACCGGAATCCATCATGCCCGCCTATCCCTGGTTATTTAACTGGAAAGCAGCACCCGCCACAGGAGATGTGGTGGTGAACCTGCCCGCTGCCTACCTGCAAGGCAAAGCAGGAAAATATGTTGCCAGTACCGAAGCCCTGCAACTCATTGCTTACCTGCAATCGCTCAAACAAACACCACTGCCGGAAGGAATCACCGCACAGGAATTCCTCTATGCACGTAAACAAAATCAACCCGCAGCCGGCAACAGTAAAGATGAAGAACTGGATGGAAAAACATTGTACACCACCAGTTGCCAGGCCTGCCACCAGGCGAATGGGGAAGGACTACCCGGGGCTTTCCCATCACTCAAAGGCAGTCCTATTGTGAATGGCGATAACCTGGAGCTATATGTAGACATCATCATGAACGGTTACGATGCCCGGCAGGAATATGGGGTAATGTCGGCCGTGGGTACCAATATGGGCTTCACGGAAAAAGAAGTAGCAGCCATCATTAACTATGAGCGCAGCAGCTGGGGTAATCATGGCAAAAAAGTAAGCCCCGCTGAGATTAAAAAGATCATGGACTTCGTGAAACTAAAAGCACAACAATGAAAAAAACAGTCAGCCTGATCCTGCTTTGGTTATTGTCCGTTCCGGCTGTTATGGCCTGCGCCGTTTGTTCACGCAACCAGGCAAGGGGTATTGCTGCGGCAGTGGGACATGGAACAGCCCCTACCTCGGAATGGGATTTACTGATTGCATCGGTTATGTTGGCATTGGTGGTATGGACTTTATATTACTCGCTGAAAACACTGATCCGGCCCGGAGAAAAATCACCGGCACATATCAAACAAAGCATTCTAAATACTTTTTAACATGAGTGACAAGAGTACGATCTATATTTTCCTCGATGCGGAGACACAGCCCATTGCCACCACCACCACACCCGTAAGTTTTGAGCTGGACACCCGTAAACTGACGGATGGAGAACATGTGTTGAAAATTGTGAGCAAGGATCCGACCGGTAAAGAAGGTATCCGCAAAATACCTTTTGTGGTACGCAATGGCCCGGCAATAGCGGTAGAAGGCATCAAAGAAAATGCGGTGGTAGACGGCGTATTACCCCTGATGGTAAATGCCTATGGCAAGGGCGACCAGAAATCCTTTCTCATCGCGGGCAGTGAAACACCACAGAGTATTCCGGCCTGGGTATGGGTGGTGATCATCAGCTTTATTGGCTGGGCCATGTATTACCTGATCCGTTATTTTGAACATCCGTAAAACAAACACAATGCATATACCCAAAGATATCGCCACACTGGAAGACATACAATTGATGGTTAATTCCTTTTACGATCGTGTACGAGCCGATGATATGCTGGGGCCAATATTCAATGGCGTGATCCAGGATCGATGGCCGGAGCACCTGCAGAAAATGCACCGGTTCTGGCAAACCGTATTACTGGACGAACATACCTATTATGGCAGCCCCTTTCTCCCCCATGCCAAATTACCGGTAGACCAGGAACATTTCAACCGCTGGCTGGCATTATTCAATGCCACCATCGATGAACATTTCCAGGGCGCCAAAGCCACCCGCGCCAAATGGCAGGGCGAACGCATGGCAGAAATGTTTCTCTCCAAACTTCAATTCTACCGCAATAATCCGGCGATACCCTTGTTGTAAGACGGTATGTGGCAGCCCACCTTCACTGAAGCTATGGTGGATATATCAAACATTAAAAAATCAAACATGACTATCTCTCCCCAAACCACCCTCGGCGATATTGTTGCAGGCAACTATCAGACCGCAGCTGTTTTTGACACTTATGGTATCGACTTCTGTTGCAAGGGGAACCGCACCCTGGAAGAAGCCTGCAAAGAATCGGATATAGCAATAGACAACCTGATGGCTTCATTGGAAATTGCTACGACAATACAGCCAAACCATGAAGCATACCCATCCTGGTCACCCGAAACACTGGCTGAACATATACAAAGCACACACCATGGCTATATCAACCGGCAATCACCCGTGATCATTGCCTACCTCAATAAAATATGCAGTGTGCATGGTGAACGGCATCCGGAATTATTAACCATCCGCACCTTATTTATGGAAGCGGCTGCAGAACTGTCGGAGCATATGCAGAAAGAAGAAGCCATCCTGTTTCCGGCCATTAAACAGATGAGTCAGCAGTTGAAACAAAAAACAGCAGGAGCACGCATGCCATTTGGTACCATCCAACATCCGATCAATATGATGATGCATGAGCACGATACCGAAGGCGACCGTTTCCGGGAGATCGCCCGGCTGAGTGACCAGTACACGGCACCGGCAGATGCCTGTACCACCTATAAGCTCACCATGGAGCTGTTGCATCAGTTCGAGCAGGACTTACACTTGCACATACACCTCGAAAACAATATCCTGTTTCGCAAAGCCATTGATCTGGAAGCACAGATCAGTGCATCAAACTAAGTAATCATGAAACGAAATGAACAGATTGTTCCGCTCTCACGCGACCATCATGCCGGCCTGCTGTTTTGCTGGAAGATCCGGCAAGGAATCCGCAACCAAACCGAAACAGAAAGGATCCGGCAATATGTACTGTATTTCTGGCAGGAGCATCTCAAAACACATTTCCGGGAAGAAGAGGAATTGCTTTTCTCCACTACCACCGATGTATTGATCGGAAGGGCGATCAGTGAACACCGTATATTGGAAAACCGTATCCGGCAAGTTATAGACAACAAACAAATCAACGATACCCTGCTGGAAGAAATCGCCGATTTAACCGATAACCATATCCGGTTTGAAGAAAGGATATTATTCC
>JAACZQ010000138.1 GCA_009996675.1 Chitinophagaceae bacterium | reverse complement strand
CTTGGTTATATTTGTATCATGCATTCCCTTCCCAAACACTGTTTATTTCCCCTGGGTGATGAAGCTTTGTTATTGGATTTTGGTAATGCATTGGATGAACAGATACATGCGCGATTGATGCAGGTTTTTCTTTGGCTGAAAAAACAAAAGCCAGCTGGCCTCTGCGACATTATTCCCGCCTATAACAGTATTGCACTGGTATTCGATCCCCGCGCGCTGTTCAATACCAACGTTATGGAAAAGGGATCTGCATTACTGGAGCAGGCATGGCAATCCACCAGTGATACTGCTCAAGAGATGATAACTGAGCCCATCCGTATTCCGGTTTGTTATGATCCTGCGCTTGCACCTGATCTGATGACACTCGCTAATACCTGTGGTCTTACTACAGATGCTGTAATCAGTTTGCATTGCAGTGTTACTTACCAGGTTTACATGAATGGGTTCCTGCCCGGTTTCGCATACATGGGAACCGTTCCCCGGGCCATTGCACAACCCCGGCATCACACACCACGCAAAATGGTTCCCAGGGGATCGGTTGGTATTGCCGGTGTACAAACTGGGATTTATCCACTCGACTCCCCGGGCGGATGGCAACTCATTGGCCGGACACCGGTTTCCTTATTCGATGCGGATGCACCAGAACCCTGTCTGTTACAACCCGGACAAAAAGTTCAGTTTTATCCGATAAACCTGTCAGCGTTTGAAGCATGGACATAAGCCCCGCCATACATTTCATCAGAAAAGGAATCCTGGACACACTGCAGGACAGGGGACGTTACGGCTATCAGCACCTGGGAATTGCACCGGCTGGTGTTATGGATCGGGTAGCCATGCGCATGGCGAATGCACTAACAGGCAACCTGCCCGATACAGCCGTTATTGAAATGCATTTCCCTGGTCCGGGTATACAATTTACCTGCGATTCATTGATTGCTTTATCCGGATCCGATGCCCTGGTACTGCTGAACAAACAGGAACCGATTCCCATAAACCGAACCGTTTACATACAAGCAGGCTCTACCTTACATATTGAAAAGGGTTTGAACGGGCAAAGACTATACCTGGCTATACGGGGAGGCTTTGCTACCAGTGGATGGCTTAACAGCTGTAGCACAGCCCTGGTTTTCCCCAAAGGGGGACGCATTTTTGACAAAAATGATGTGCTGCCTGTCAAGACCGCTACTACACTGGAACTACCCAATGGCTTTGCATTACCCTGGTTTGTACCAGCAATCAATTATAGTAATAAGATTCGGTTTATTCCCGGTCAGGCCTATCAGCAACTTACTGCTGATTCTTTGGAAAGACTTTCAGAGACTTTTACCATATCGAATAACAGCAACCGAATGGGGTATCGATTAAACGGTCCCGCAATGGTACAAAGAGAAGCCCATGAATTACTGTCCAGCGCCGTTGTATTTGGAACCATTCAATTATTGCCCTCAGGCCAATTAATCATTTTAATGGCAGATCACCAAACCACCGGAGGCTATCCTTGTCTTGGTCATGTGATCAGTACCGACTTACCCGCATTGGCACAAATGGGTGCAGGTAATCAATTGGAACTGGAAGCTATTGATTTGTTTACAGCAACAGCATTGCGGCGGGAGCAGGAAAAGGATTTGACCCTCTTGGAAAATGCCATTAACTTTCGTATCGAAGCATTCCTGAAACGATATGAACCCCAAACCACGAATTGATATTAACTGCGATATGGGAGAGGGCATGTCCAATGATGCCGCTTTAATGCCTTATATCAGTAGTGCCAATGTCGCTTGCGGTTTTCATGCGGGAGACAGAGACTCCATGCAAAAAACCATTGAACTTTGTTTGCAACACGGTGTTGCCATCGGTGCACATCCGGGCTTTCCCGACCGTGAAAATTTTGGCAGAACCGAAATGCAATTACCCGATGAAGCTATTGTGTCGCTCATCACTGAACAGGTACAACTCCTCCAGGACATGGCATTATCCATGGGAACTACTGTTACGCATGTGAAACCGCATGGCGCCCTGTACAATATGGCAGCAAGGGATATGCGGCTGGCGGGTATTATTGCGCAAACCGTTTATCAGATCAACCCCAGGCTCGTTTTATTCGGATTGAGTGGTTCTTTTTCCATCAGTACCGCAGCAAGCATTGGTCTAACCGTAGCCAGTGAGGTATTTGCAGACCGGACTTACCAGGATGATGGCAGCTTAACCCCGCGTAGTCATGACAACGCTTTGCTGAATACAACCGAAGACTCCTGTAAACAGGTTTTACAAATGATCCTGGAGAAAACAGTTCAATCCGTAACCGGGAAAAAAGTACCCATACAGGCAGATACCATTTGTATTCATGGCGATGGCAAACATGCTTTATCCTTTGCCCAATCCATACACGCATTATTAGGCCATCATTCCATTCAAATTCAACCCTTCCATCCTTGAAAAAAATAACCCGCAACAGCGCCATAACCGGCGCCGCTTTTTTGATGGCTACTTCGGCCATCGGGCCCGGTTTTTTAACCCAGACAACCGTTTTTACAGAACAGTTATTGGCCAGTTTCGGTTTCATCATACTCATTTCTGTACTATTAGACATCATTGTCCAGTTGAATATCTGGCGCATTTTAGCCATGGCTGGCAAACCGGCACAGGATATTGCCAATGACCGGGTTCGCGGATTGGGTTATGTATTGGCTATACTGATTGTACTGGGTGGACTGGCATTTAATATTGGTAATATCGGCGGTTGTGGATTAGGACTAACGGTACTAACCGGCATACCTGCAGGTTATGGGGCCGTGATCAGTTGTTTAATAGCCCTTGCAATTTTTTGGGTGAAAGAGTTTGGCGCTGCCCTGGATAGATTTACCAAAGTGCTGGGGCTAATTATGGTGCTGCTTACGTTGTACGTAGCCATCAGCTCCCAGCCACCTGTTACCGATGCCATCATCCATAGTTTTGTTCCTGAAAAGATCAATGCAAAAGCCATTGTAACACTGGTAGGTGGTACCGTGGGTGGCTATATCTGTTTTGCCGGCGGACACCGGTTACTGGATGCGGGTCTGACCGGGCCTCAATCGCTGCAGGAAGTAAACAGAAGTGCAGTGATGGGCATTTGTGTAACAGCCCTCATGCGCGTGATCCTCTTTTTGGCTGTACTGGGTGTAGTAACCAGTGGCGGTATATTGGACAAAGTAAATCCGGCTGCCGCTGTATTCAAACTGGCGGCCGGCAACATCGGTTATCGGTTTTTTGGGGTAGTCATGTGGTGCGCCGCTATTACATCGGTGGTGGGAGCCGCCTACACATCGGTTTCTTTCCTGCGTAGTTTCCATCCGTTAATCCGGAACAATGAACGCTGGATCATCAGCGCATTCATTATACTCTCCACCGGTATTTACACCGTGCTCGGAAATCCCGTGAATATATTGGTTACCGTAGGCGCTTTGAATGGATTAATTCTACCCATCTCTATGTCCGTTATGCTCATCACAGCGGCCCAACCGGCAACCATGCACGGTTACCAACATCCGCGATGGTTGCTTTGGCTGGGTTGGCTGGTGGTTATAGTGATGGGTTATATGAGTGTGTTGACAATTAAGAGCTGGGCATTTTAATCAGCCCTATAATTTTTCCCTTATTAAAATAATGCTTCAATTTTAGCCGGTATTTTTTTTGCCCCTTTTTCTCCAAAAACAAATGGTGGGTCTGATGCGCGTGAGCTGCCAAAACGAACATATATGAGATCATTTTCCAGGTCAAGATACAATCGAATATTACCAAGTGCATTATATTTTCCCATTACATCAATATACCCATAACTGCCTTTTACCCGTATTGGCTCTCCTGTAACCCCATCCTCACAAAAAAGCTGGTATTGATCCTGCCAGTTTTTGGGGAGTATTTTTTTGACCCGGGGTTTAATCGCGGGATGATCTAAAATCCTTATATCCATTGGATCTTTGCCATTAAGTTGCCGAAAGAAATTCAATGCGCCAGAAGCAGCACTCATATTATTTGCTTCTGTGTTTTTAGCCGATGTGTTGGCCGGACTATTGTTAACCGGCTTTACAGGATTAGTCTTGGGTGTAGTTGCTGGCGTATTGGTTGAACTGGGATTGGCTACAGTAATTTCTTTGGGCGCGAAGACTTCTCCGTTTAATTTAGCCAGGTTAAATATCGTATGTTCATCTACTTGCGAAAAAGAGCCCGCTACCAGAATTTTATTATCCGACGTTACTGCCAGATCAGCAATTATCTTAGCAGACCTGTTATTCACCTGCCCGGTTCCAAAACCAAATCGGGTTAAATATTGTCCATTAACCAGGCCCTCCGCTGACAGCTTAATTACACTCATAGCCAACATATTTTCCTTGCCGTATTCATAGCGTTTCTCTGCAAAGCCAACCAGTATTTTACCATCCAGCAAGGGTTTGATTACACTGATTCTGGCACCACATTTGGCAATCTGTTTATCCAATTTAAATGCATTATCCGGCATACCATCATTGCCTACCCGAATAATTCCCTCATATCTTTCATTATTGGCAATCGCAAACAAGCCACCCAACAAAACCTTCCCATCAGGCTGCAAGGCTATGGCGGATAAATCTGCTCTGCTATAACCAGCCTTAAGAGGGTTGAATGTTTTATCGTAAGCTCCTGTAGGTGTATACCTGATAATATTAGATACGAACTCATTATTTAACCTGGACTCTCCTATGACCAATATATTTCCGGACTGATCCAGCAGCATTTTCTTAACTTCTGTTTTCAGCATGGGCTGAAAGGAGTTATCAATAGATCCGTTTACATTCAGGCGAACCATGCCATTAACGGGAACGCCATCGTATTTTTCAAATGTGCCCCCTACCAGAATTTTTCCGTCTTGCTGTATTTGAATAGCATTCACAGATTCCCTTCCAAACCCGCCCCCGGTAAAAAATGATTCATCAGGAGTTCCATCAACTTTCAGTCGAATAAGCGAGAAAAAACGGTTATCACTATCCATCAACTCCCCGGCTAGCAGAATTTTCCCGTCCCGCTGTACCTGTACATCAGAAAGGGAGCGAAGGGTATATTTATAAAACGGGAACAGAAAATTAGTATCCCTTTCGCCAGCTTCATTAACCACCATCATATTATTCACAAATCTTGAATTATACAAGGTGAACATGCCGGCCAGGAGGTATTTTCCATCTGCCAATGGAATGATTTTTTCAACAGGACCGTTGAAGCCCCAGGACGGGCTGAACATGCTGGCAATAATTTTACCCTTATCTCCATCTATGATGCCAATTGATCTCCGCAAATGATAACTGAGTTTGGAAAATCGTCCGGCTACTATAATGTTCCCATCGTCTGTTTTAACCAATGACTTCACAACTACATCGCTGAAGATATTGGTGCCCAGTGCCGTTTTATCAGGAGTGCCGTCGGGCATCAATTTTATTATTCCGCCTCTTACTACGTCATGGTATTGTGCAAATTCACCCCCTACATAAATACAACCTTTTTCATCTATTAAAGTGGTATATAAAGTGGTAGTGTTAAACCGACTCAGGAAAAATTTTCGATCAACCCAGCCGTTTTCATTCAACCGGACAATATTTCCGATTTGATTACCATTATACTTAGTTATTCGACCCACCAATACAATCTTCTCATCCGGCTGCACGGCAATAGAGCGAATAGTTGTTTCGAATTCCATTCCTTCGCCTCCCAGGTTAAATCCAATATCTATCGATCCGCTCATCGTAATTTTCACGAAACCGTTCCTTTGTGCTCCGGAATATTTATTAAAGCGGCCGCCTACCAGAATTCTTCCTTTGTGTATGGCCAATGACATTACCTCTTCCTCGCCATTCACAAAACCGCTTTGAAAACCACGGTCTACCGTACCATCCTGATTCAGTCGCGTAAGACTGAATGACCTTTGTCCGTTATAATTCACATATCTACCACCCACCAGGATCTTACCGTCGGGCATTACTAAAATTGTATTAACAATACCGGATGACGAACTGTAATTGGTTTCTCCAAAATAAAACCCCATACCCATATTGAAACTTTTATCCACAGATCCATCCGTGTTTAAACGAACTATAGCTGAAGCCGGTTGTCCATTATATGTATAAAAGTGCCCGCCTACTAAAATCTTTCCATCTGATTGTAAGGCTATACAATTGACTTCCCTATCGAATCCGCTGGTTGCTATAAAATCATTATCCAGAGAACCGTCAGGCATGAGCCTGCAGAAGTTCTTCCGTGGCCTGCCGTTATAGCTACTAAATTCTCCGGCCACCAGCAGTTTGCCGTCAGCTTGTTTTACCACCGCATTAATTGTTGCTCCTTCGTCGAAACGTGAGGAGTCAGTAATATTATTGACCGGATTGTTGAAGGACAGATCCAACTGTGCATTCGCAAATCCCGCAACAAACAACATTGCAATCAGACAACTGCTGTTTTTGATTGATTTCATGAGCATCGTTTTTTATTCAGCAGTTTTAGTCGCTACGGGATTAACAGTTATACGAATCTTGTAGCCGGAAGAAACAATAGAAACTTTTAACTGATCACTCGTTAACAAATGATTGCCAGCAGTAGAATCAGATTCGTCCGCCGGTTTAAATCCAGCCAAGCCCTTTGCGATGGCATTGGCAATTTCTTCACTTTTACTGGCTGCTTTTCCGCCCAGGGAGAGTTCGTAAATAAACTCGTCTGGCCTGGCATCTGGATTGATGGTATAAGATGACCAGCCCCTAGAAATATAGATGGTCCCGCCTATAGATAAACTCAATTCGGCGTATTTCCCAATTTTTTCTGATGAAAACAAACTGTTATTGCCATAATAATAACTGAAATCGTTTTCCGATTTTTTATACTTCGACATCAATGTGCCAACCGTTGTTTCAAATGTTCCGCCCGCAACAGTATTGGGTGTAATTTCTTTCTGAATCCGTTGAACGATTCCATTGATGTCGAGATAGTCGCTGCTAACGTATTCCCGCTTTTGCTGATTCCGGATCGTATAGTTC
>JAACZQ010000137.1 GCA_009996675.1 Chitinophagaceae bacterium | reverse complement strand
CAATGAGGCCCGTCAACAGCAACAGGGTAGGGTTGCTTCTTTTTGGCATCCCTTTTTGCGGTTTGGGTTTTTGGGTGGAGTTGCCAGTTTTTTTTGATCCTGCTGTTTTACTTTTCTCGTTTTCTGTGTTTTTCTGTGCCCTCTGTGGCAATACATTTCTCCTGCCCGGGCTGCTGGTTTTGTAATGAATAGGGACTATCTTTAAGGGTACTTCTTCAAGCCCCTTCATCAAAACCTATATAACTGCCATGAGAACAGTCCTTTATTTGCTGTTGTGCTGTACAGTTTTGTCTTGTCAGACTACCCCTGCCGGAACGACCGTTGAACAATATTTTGCGCCCATTGATTCGGGTGTGCAAAGCGCTGGTATCAAAATGGTTCCCATTAAAACGCCGGTGGGTGAATTCCGGGTATGGACCAAACGCATTGGTAATAACCCGCGCATTAAAGTGCTGCTGCTGCATGGTGGTCCCGCCATGACGCACGAATACCTGGAATGTTTTGAAAGCTTTTTTCCGAAAGAGGGTTTTGAACTGATTGAATACGATCAGCTGGGTTCTTATTATAGTGACCAGCCTACGGATAGCTCCCTATGGACGGTGGAGCGTTTTGTGGAAGAAGTGGAGCAGGTGCGT
Source organism: Chitinophagaceae bacterium (assembly GCA_009996675.1). Lineage (GTDB taxonomy): Bacteria > Bacteroidota > Bacteroidia > Chitinophagales > Chitinophagaceae > Sediminibacterium. The sequence goes on along the minus strand of JAACZQ010000137.1, from coordinate 6,518 downwards.
ACCGCACTGGGTTTAACCAAGGATAATTTTTACCTGCTGGGCAATTCCTGGGGTGGCATGCTGGGTATGGAATATGCTCTGAAGTACCAGCAGCACCTGAAGGGTCTGATCATCTGTAATATGATGGCCAGCATTCCCGATTATGAAAAATACAATGGTGTACTGCGTGCGCAGATGCGCCCCTCACTGGTGGATTCTTTAACGGCATATGAAAACAAGGGCCAGTTTAAAGACCCCGTATACCAGCAACTGGTGTTTGATGAATATTATAAACAACATCTTTGTCGCCTTCCCGAACTACCCGATCCGGTGGCCCGGGCATTTAAGCATGTCAATGAATCTATCTACGTTATGATGCAGGGACCGAGTGAGTTTAAAACCGGCGGCCGGCTCATCCGATGGGACCGGAAGGCCGATTTACCCAGGATTACGGTTCCCACGTTGACGGTGGGCGGGAAATATGATACCATGGATCCCGAACACATGAAATGGATGAGCACCCAGGTGAAGAACGGACAGTATTTGTATTGTCCGAATGGCAGTCACCTAGCCATGTGGGATGATCAGCGGGTATTTATGGATGGGGTGATCCGGTTCATTAAAGATGTAGACCAGGGCAAGGTCGCCGTGAAATAAGGCCCCCTCACCCGGTCATCACATAGAAAAAAGCGGCGACTGTTGGCCGCATTGAAATGTTTAGTTTTAATCCTCTGAAAAATTAACTGTTTAACCATGAGAAAACTCAAGCTCAAGCTCCTGTTTTCGGGGCTCCTGTTTGCATCCTTGCTACAGGCCCAGGAAACATTCCAGGTCAATGGGGTGGCAGACAAGCGGGATGGCTGTTATGCCTTCACGAATGCCACCATCGTAAAAGATGCCCAAACCACGTTAACCAATGCCACTTTGGTGATCCGCGACGGTAAGATTGTTGCGGTAGGAACCACGGGGGTGGCGATTCCCAAAGATGCGGTGGTAGTAGATTGTAAAGACAAATACATCTATCCATCCTTTATCGACATTTTCAGTGATTATGGTATGCCGCAGGCGCAGCGTGGTGCTGGCGGAGGTTTTGGAGGTTTTGGTGGTCCCGCACAGCTGACTTCTAATCAGAAAGGCGCTTATGGCTGGAACCAGGCGCTGAAATCGGATGTTCAGGCCTATAAAATTTTCTCTGTGGATGATAGCCGCGCCAAGCCCTTGCGTGATATTGGTTTCGGAACCGTGCTTTCTCACCAGAAAGATGGTATCCTGCGCGGAACCGGTACGGTGGTAACCCTGACCAATGACAAAGACAATTTTGTGGTGCTGAAGGAGCAGGCGGCCAATCACCTTTCTTTCAGCAAAGGAACTTCTACCCAGTCTTACCCCTCTTCCATGATGGGTAATATTGCGCTGCTGCGTCAGGCTTACCTGGATGCGCAGTGGTATAAGAATAATCCAGCTGCTGCTACCCGGCAGGGCGATGGGGTGAATATTACCCTGAAGATGTTTAATGAAGAACAATCGCTTCCCCAGATTTTTGATCCGGCCGACCGTGCTGATGAGTTTGGTGTACAATATATATTAAAGGCAACCGGTAAAGAGTACCAGCGGATTAAAGAAGTGGCTGCTACCAAAGCGCCGCTGATTGTTGGTCTGAACTATCCTGCTGCCATGGATGTGGAAGATCCCAATGATGCCCGCCTGGTTTCCCTGGCGGATATGAAGCACTGGGAACTGGCTCCCACCAATCCTGCCGCGATTGAAAAAGCGGGTATTTCATTCAGTTTAACCGCTTCTGATCTGCGCGATCCGAAAACCTTTATGACCAACCTGCGCAAAGCCATTGAAAACGGTTTGTCTGAAAAGGCTGCTATGGAAGCCCTCACGAAAAACCCCGCTTCCTGGCTGGGTGTATATGATAAAGTGGGTAGCCTGGATGCCGGTAAGCTGGCCAATTTTGTGATTGCGGCCGGTCCTATTTTCTCTGAAAAAGGAACCATCCTGCAAAACTGGGTTCAGGGCGATAAGTATGTCGTGAATGATAATGCCTGGTATAATATTGCCGGTACCTATAAGCTTACGGCTTCCGGTGCCAATGGCAGTAATACTTATACCGTTGATGTGAAGAGCAATAACAGCGCTACGGTTATTGCAAAAGATACCGTAACCGCTACGTTCAGCTTCGATGGTAAATCTGTTAAGCTGGCTTTTGCTCCCGAGAAACGTTCCCGCAACAATATCCGCTTTGCCGGTTTCAGCAATGGCGATAGCTGGAATGGTACTGCAGAAGATGCGGAAGGTAACAGAATGACCTGGACCGCCAGCCTGGTATCAGCAGCGGCTCCCAAGCCTGATACGGCTGCAGCCAGACAGCGTCCGCAACAGCGCATGGGTAAAACCATGTATCCTTTTGTGGCCTATGGTTCTGACTCTGCGGTAACCACTCCCGAAACCATTCTGTTTAAGAATGCAACGGTATGGACCAGTGAAAAAGAAGGTATCCTGAAAGAAACAGATGTATTGATCAAGGGCGGCAAAATTGCCAAAGTGGGTAAGGGTCTTTCCGATGCCGGCGCCCGCGTGATTGATGCCACAGGCAAACACCTCACTGCCGGTATTATTGATGAACACTCACATATTGCTTCGGCTTCCACCAATGAAGGCGGGCAGAGTGTTACTTCTGAAGTGCGTATCCAGGACAACCTCGATCCCGATGATATTAATATCTACCGCCAGCTGAGTGGTGGTGTAACTACTTCGCATATCCTGCATGGTTCCGCCAATACGATTGGTGGTCAGACCCAGCTGATCAAGCTGCGTTGGGGTGCGGATGATGAGGGTCTGAAGTTTAAGAACTGGGATCCCTTCATCAAGTTCGCGCTGGGTGAAAACGTAAAGCGGACTTCCAATACCCAGAACAACCGTTTCCCCGATACCCGCATGGGTGTGGAGCAGGTGCTGACCGACGCGTTTAACCGCGCCGTGGAATATGAGAAAGCCATGAAAGCTGACCCCAAAGGCACCCGTCGCGACCTGGAACTGGATGCGCTGGTAGAGATCATGAATAAAAAACGTTTCATTACTTGTCACTCTTATGTACAAAGCGAAATCACTGCAACCATGCGTGTGGCTGAGCGTTTTGGTTTCCGCGTGAACACGTTTACGCATATCCTCGAAGGTTATAAAGTGGCCGATAAGATGAAAGCACATGGTGCGAATGCGTCTACATTCTCCGACTGGTGGGCTTATAAAGTAGAGGTAACGGATGCGATTCCTTACAATGCTTATATCATGAATAAAGTGGGACTGAATGTGGCCATCAACTCAGATGATGCGGAAATGGCCCGTCGCCTGAATCAGGAAGCTGCCAAGAGTGTGAAATATGGTGGTTTAACTGAAGTAGAAGCGTTTAACATGGTAACCATTAACCCCGCTAAAATGCTGCACGTGGATGATCGCGTGGGTAGTATTAAAGCGGGCAAGGATGCTGACCTGGTATTGTGGAGTGATAATCCGCTGAGTATTTATGCCAAGGCCGAGAAAACCATTGTTGATGGTATTGTATTCTTTGATCGTGAAAAAGATGCTGCCATGCGCAAGACTATTCAGGCAGAGCGTAGCAGGCTGATCAGCAAAATGGTTGGTGAGAAACGCGGTGGTCGACCCACTATTCCGGCCATGCCCAGCTACAAGCTTGTTAACACTTGTCTGGATCACGCGCATAAAATGGGTCTGCTTGAGATTGAAGCAGATGCTGAGGAAACCCAGGCCGATCACAAATAAACAAACGACCATGAAAAGACTATTCATATCTCTTAGTTTCCTGGCACTGGTAGTAACCGGTGTGAAAGCACAGGACAATATTTATCCGGCTCCCAAGCAGAGTCAGAAAACGGCGATTACCAATGCTACGGTGCATGTGGGTAATGGCGCTGTTATTGAAAACGGCACGGTGGTATTTGATAATGGTAAGATTACCTATGCAGGAGCTGCCAGCGGCGCACCTGCGGCCGAAAAAACCATTGATGCCAAAGGCAAGCATATTTATCCCGGCATCATCCTGCCATACTCTAACCTGGGTTTGCAGGAAATCTCCGGTGTGCGCGGTAGTACCGATGTGAATGAACTGGGTGATCTCAATGCCTCTGTTCGTTCTATTGTAGCATATAAAGCAGAGTCTATTGTAACCAATACCCTGCGTGCGAATGGTATTTTATTGGCACAAACCGTTCCCGGTGGTCAATTGCTCACTGGTCAGTCTTCCGTTGTACAACTGGATGCCTGGAATTTTGAAGACGCGGCGTACAAATCCGATATGGGTATTCACCTGAACATGCCCAGTCTCCTGGCCCGCCCCGGTGGTGGTCGCTTTGCCGCTTTGCTGGCCCAGTTTGGTCCCCAGCAGCCATCGGATCCTGTGAAGCAGGCACTGGACAGGATTGAAACTGTAAAAGTATTCTTCCGGGATGCCAAAGCCTATTTTCAGAAGGAAGGTGCTAAAACAACCAACCTGAAATTTGAAGGTGTGCGTGGTTTGTTTGAGAAAAAGCAGAAGCTCTTCATCAATTGTAACCAGGTCAGACAAATGCTGATAGCGATTGATTTTGTAAAAGAGTTTGGTTTTGATGTGGTACTGGTGGGTGCCGGCGAAAGCTGGCAGATTGCCGACCTGCTCAAGCAAAACAATATTGCCGTGATCCTCACCCAGGAGCATAACCTGCCTACGCTGGATGATGATGATGTGGATCAGCCCTATAAAGCGGCTACTTATCTGCAAAAAGCCGGCGTATTGTATTGCCTGAATGATGATGATCCGCAGAACCGCGGCCGTAACCTGGTATTCAATGCCGGTACTGCTGCTGCCTATGGACTGGGCAAGGAAGAAGCCCTGAAAGCCATTACCAGCAATGCAGCCAAAGTATTGGGTATTGATGATAAAACAGGTACACTGGAAGTGGGTAAGGATGCCAATATCGTGATCAGCGAAGGTGATATCCTGGACATGCGTACCAGTATTATTACCCATGCTTTTATCCAGGGTCGTGGTATTCAGCTGGAAAGCAAACACACGCAGTTATTTGAGCGCTATAAGCACAAATACGGAATAAAATAATCCGGCCTCATTCCGGTCTGAAAGCCCCTTCGCTAAACGGTGAAGGGGCTTTTTGTTAACAGAACATTGACGAATGACTGGCGGCTTTTTACCTCCCATAATTACCTATTACCACTCATCGTTCTTCCCAAAGCATTAACATAGCCCACCCTGTAACCAAACTATTTTTAGTGCGTTTCTATGGTAGAACCTGTTGTTTTACCGGTGTGCACGATACCCTTTCCTGAGCACCCTGTTTGTGACGGGCTACTACTTAACCGCCAACCATTTTGCCGAGAAAACCAGAATCTGCTTTTATGAAATCCTTGTTGCTGATAAGCTTTACGCTCCTGGGTTTATTTGCCCGTGCCCAGGGTGATAAACAGGAGAAAGTGGTGAAAAAAATCGCCGCTGTCCGTACCACCCAGAAAATTACCATCGACGGTAACCTGAACGACTCCGCCTGGTCACAGGCGCCGGTTATGTCGGATTTTGTAGAGTGGCGACCTTCTTTTGGTTTGAAAGAGGATTTTAAAAACAGAACAGAACTCCGCATCCTCTACGATAACAATGCTATTTATATTGCAGGCTATGCTCACGAAGCCAGTCCGGACAGCATTACCAAAGAGCTGGTAGGCAGGGATGTGGTAGGGGTGAATGATTTTGTGGGTGTGATATTCGATACGTATAATGACAAGATCAATGGTTTTGGCTATTATGTAACGGCATTGGGGGAACAGTTTGATGCCAAATATTCTTCCAATGGGGAAGATGGCAGCTGGAACAGCGTTTTTGAAAGCAATGCACAGATTCAATCCGATGGCTGGACTTTTGAAATGCGTATTCCCTATGCAGCCATTCGTTTCAGCAGCAATAAAATACAGGACTGGGGCATTAATATTACCCGTCGCAGAAGCAAGAGCGGTAAGCAGCTCATGTGGAATCCCGTAGATCCGGCTGTGGGGGGTAATTTCCTGGCGCAGTTTGGTTTATGGACCGGTATACAGGATATTAAACCTCCCATTCGTTTGTCTTTCTCGCCATACCTTTCTACTTATGCCAATCACTTCCCTTATAACCAGCCTGGTGTAAAGAATACCAGTACGGCTATTAATGGCGGGATGGATGTGAAGTATGGGATTAACCAGGCATTCACGCTGGATATGACATTGATCCCGGATTTTGGTCAGGTACAAAGCGATAACCAGGTATTGAACCTTACGCCCTTTGAAGTACGCTTTAATGAGAACCGCACATTTTTTACGGAGGGAACGGAGCTCTTCAGTAAGGGAAATTTGTTTTACAGCCGCCGGATCGGCGGAACGCCTATTCACCATTATGATGTAGCCGGACAATTACAGGCCGGTGAGACCATTGCGAAAAACCCGCTGGAGACAAGGTTGCTGAATGCGAGTAAAATCAGCGGTCGTACGGCATCGGGACT
>JAACZQ010000136.1 GCA_009996675.1 Chitinophagaceae bacterium | reverse complement strand
TGGAGGTTGCGCCGGATGCCAATCGCCAGGTGGCATTGGTGGACTCCCTGTGCCGCTTGTTGAATACAACAGCTGCCAATGTGGAGGAAGTGGTTGCCACGTATATTAACCCTTACTGTGTGGCGGAATTCAAACAACCCTACTGGGCAGAAATTTTAGCCTGGTTGCAGCAAAAATACCAGTACCGGCAATATACGTCTACCGGTGATGCGATTACTGCGGAGGAGTATAATACCATCCCGCGGTTGGCCAATTTATCTACCCGTGCTTTTTTACCTGCAGCGGCTTCCCTGAAGAAATATTGTCCTACCCCGGGTAACCAGGGGCAGTACGGTACCTGCGTGGGGTGGGCCAGTGCCTACGGGGCCCGGACCATTTCCTGGGCTGTTAAAAACAATATGACGGCTACCGTGGATATTACCAATCAGGCTTTTTCTCCTTCTTTTATTTATGAGCAGGCAAAAACCAAAGGCGACGATAATTGTCAGGATGGCGCTTATATTTCCACCGCTGTTGCTTTGTTGAAGAATAGTGGTGTGCCTTTCTACAGCGACCTGGGTTTTCAGTGTAATGCCAACCTCACGCCTTATAAAACGGCTGCTTCTAATTATACGATCAAGGATTTTTATGCGCTTACGGAGGGCTATGGTCTTTTTAATGATGAGCAGTTTAAGAAAGCATTGACCAATATTAAAACGGCTTTGAGTGAAAAGAAACCGGTGCTGGCTTCCATCAAATGTTACAGTTCTTTTAAGGGTAAAATATGGGATGGCAAACTGGATAATTACCGGGGTGGCCATGCTATTTGTATTGTGGGGTATGATGATCAGTTTGCCAATGGGGAGGGTGCTGTTGAGTTGATGAACAGTTGGGGACCTTATTGGGGTAATGGTGGTTTTATTTATGTGAAGTATGCCGACCTGAAAAATATTCTCAATGCTGCAATTGCTTTATACGACGATGCCAGGCCTGCTCCGCTGGAACCCGATATTCCTCCCACACCCAAACCCAAACCGGGTGATGTGCCCCGGAAAGACACGATTCCTGTTGTGATTATTGATACGCTCAAACGTATGGAAGGTTCCTTCCGGCTGGTGTTGAAAGACAATACTGAAATGCCTATTATGGCTGATGAAGTGGGTACCCGTGGTCTGAGTCTTGCCCGGATTGAAGAAATGACGTACAATGTTGCGAAATCATATCCTTCCGGCACTTTATTCAAAATTGAATTCACCAGTAACCAGCCCGCTTATGTATATGTGATTGGAACGGACTCCAAGAAAAGCCCGCTGGCGCAATTGTTCCCGGATCCCGATCAGCCTATTTCTGCCTTGCTTGATTTCAAGTCGAAAGTAGGTATCACGATTCCGGATGGTAATATGTATATAGAAATGGATCCTACGGTGGGAGAAGATTATTTATGTGTGATTTATTCCAAAGACCCGCTGGATATATCTTCTTTGCGCAGTAAACTCCAAAACAATCCGGGTAAAAGTTTTGTAACGACCGTTAAGGAAGCGTTTGCCGGAAAGATTGTGGATGATGGAGAGATTACATTCGAAAAGAAATCCTTCGCCTTTAAAGCAGCCTCGAAGCATAAGACAGTTGTTCCGGTTTTTGTAAAAATCAAACACAATTAACATGAGAAAAGTGCTGCTGGTATTGGGGTTGCTGCTGATTACCGGCCTGGGCTTTGGTCAAACCAGGAATTTTAAACTGGTGAAACAACCTTCTGATAATCCCACCAGTCAGAAACGCAAGGCAGTTGTGATTGGCATGAGTGATTATGGAGCCGGCAGGAGTCTGAACAATACCCTGAATGATGCGGCAGATATGGCTGCCGTGCTCACACAGCTGGGTTTTGAAGTGACGCTACTGAAGGACAATGACCAGCGTACCCTCAAGACCAATTTAACCAGTTGGTTTCAGCGTATTGAAGGGAATGATATGGCCATTTTTTATTTTGCCGGTCATGGTATTGAAGTCAATGGCACCAACTACCTGATCCCGGTGGATGCCGATTTGAATTCGGAAACGGATGTGGAATACAATACGCTGAATGTAAACTGGCTCCTGGGCAATCTCGATGAGAAAAAAGTGGGGATGAAGCTGCTGATCCTGGATGCCTGTCGCAATAATCCTTTTAAAAGAAGCTGGAGCCGGGGCAGTACCAGTGCGGGGCTGGCACAACTCTCTGCTCCCAAGGGCACGTATATTGCTTTTGCGGCTTCGCCCGGTTTTACGGCACAGGATGGGGGTAATTTCAATTTGAAGAATGGTGTTTTTACTTATTACCTCAAACAGGAAATTCTCAAAGAAGGGGTTTCGATTGACGAGATTTTCAACAATGTAACCGGGGCAGTGGCCGAACTAACGAAGGATCAGCAGATACCGTTTAAGAACAGCAGCCTGAGCCGGAATTTTTATTTTAAACCGGGCAAATCGAATCCCGTTTCCCCGGTAGCGATTGAAAAGTATTTCTTTTATGTTGATCAAAATGGCAATGAGTCTGCCACGCATTTCAGCAGCCGGTTGGAAGCCAGTAATGCCATGAAGGCTAAAAACCTGTATGGTAAAATATTCACCAATACAGGCGAATCGTTTTTGGTGGAAGCGCCTTTGATTCCTGCTACACCTACGCCTGGCAATGGGGGTACTACGGAACCCAGCAAACCGGCGCCCTCCAATAAAAGGGATAATTTTGATATGCCTGTGGTGGTGAACAATTTCACGGAAAAAGACATGACCCGGGTATTCCAATTGTATACCGATGCGTTTACGCAGGGAACTGCTGCTTTCAACAATAAACAATGGGAAGAGTCGCTGCGTAAGTTCGCCAGCGCGGTTCAATACGTGGATATTATTATTGCTAAAAAATGGACTTCAGCTACCATTTCCCTGGACACCACATCGATACTGTATACCGCTTATGCTGCCCAAAATGCACAGCACCTGAATATTGCTGAGCAATATTACCGCCGGTTGATTGACAATAATATTACCCATTCCGGCGATGGATCATCCCTGGTGGATATTTATAAGTTTGTACTCATCAATGCCTCGAATAATAACGACAAAGCCACTTTTGATTATTATCTATCCCTTGCCAAAAAGCGTTACACTGCTGAACAATGGGCGGATTATGAAGCGGAGTTTATTGCCAAAAACATGAACCTGACGGAGCAGGTGAACCTGTATAACCGCAAAAAAATGGCTGGTCAGTTAACCGGTTCGGATTGTTTATCCTTTGGGGAGGTTTTTGTGAATGCCGCTAAAAATACCGATGGAAAGCTGAGTGCCGAACAGGCTGCTGCTATGCGGGAAAGGGGTCTTGAAGCCTATCAAAAAGCAGTAGCGCTGATCAATAACCCGCTGGCGGCGTATAATGTGGGGGTCTTGTATTACAACGATTTTATTGATTACGACGATAAGATTGCCAGTAATATCAAGTCCATGCAATTATTCAACTCATCGGCAAAAAAAACCAATGAACCTGCGAACGCTCCATTACAAGTATTGAAAGATGAAAATGCAAAATTGCGTGAAAAGGTAGTTGTGGTGGCCGACAATTCCATTCAATATTTTGAAACGGCTTACCAGATCCTGAAATCTAAAAAGGGTACAGAAGCGCTGGATAAAGTTGAATCGGGGGTATACCAGAAAGTGGTGGATTTTCTGGCGAACCTGTTTGCCTATAAGCGGGATGCAGTTCGGGGAACGGACAACAAGAAATTCAATGAATACGACACCAAGTATAAATTGTATGATGCTTTACATGGAACCAATTAAACGCGTGAAACCAGCAGTATTCATTTGAAAACCCTTCAAAAAATAATCCGCTTCTTTGCCAACTATAAGCTGCATGCGTATAGCTTCCTGCTCTTGCTTTCGACTTTTGTCTGGATGTCTTTACCCTACAATAACGGGCTGGACATGACGATTCAGAAATGGGTGGGGGTTGTACGGTTGGTGCTTCCGGAGGCAAATAAGCCGGCCAATGACCGGATCATTTTTATTGATGTTTCCCGCTCGCGCTATCTGCTGCCGGTGAATGCTGATGCTACTGAAAACGATGTGGTTGTTAATCGTGACTGGCTTCGTCAGCTGTATCAATTTATTGCGCAACACGGGAATAGCATACAATATGTGTTCAACGATATTATGTTCGACAGGGGTGCGCCCGGCGACAGCCTGCTCCGTACTGCTATTGCGGCATTGGGTAATAAATTTCTGGCGATCAATTCGCGCAATGGCCAATATGAACTCCAGCGCAACAGCCTGGGGGTTCGTGCTGCTACGGCAAGTGTGGATTTACAAAGCGGTGCTGTGTATAAAATTCCTTTTCTGGGTAAGTTGGGCGATACGCTGGTGCCTTACCAGATCTATACCGACCTGCATCCGCACCGGGCAACAACCAACTGGCTGTTTAGCTGGTTCTCGGGTAAGGGGATATCGTTCAATACACAGATCAATGATTACCCGCTCCGCCGAAACGATTTTGTGAATGGGGAATACATCAAAATTGGGCTGGGGGAGCTGGTATCGCTATTGCATGTTGCCCCGGAAATATATGATCAGTACCTGAAAAACCGGTTTATACTGATTGGTGATTTTGAGAACGATCAGCACAATACCTATCTGAACAAACAACCCGGCACGCTGATATTATTTAATGCTTACTGGCATCTGGCTCAGGGCGGACAGCTCATTTCCTTTTGGTATCTGCTGATCCTCTATCTTTTTCTGTATGGTATCGTCTGGCTTGAGACGCACAAAAAAACGGTGGTGTATCAGCATAAGCTTAAAATACCCTATTTTGAAGTATTCATTATTCCAGTTAATATTATCACGATCAGTATCCTGCTGATTGGCTTTACCTATGTTTCCGCCCTGTTGTTTCATGTCAATATCAGCATCTTTCACCTGATAGCCCTTTTCTCATTGATTGATACGGTGAAATTTTTTATCAATAAACTGGAGAAGAGAGGGTCGTCAGACATTCAAATTAAACCAGATGAATAACAGCGCTGGACATGACACCGGGGCACTGGATTTTGGGGTGCATGCGGCCGTTCACCTGGCTTTGCCAGCGAACCGGCCCTACGGGCTATCCCTTCCAATTTTGAACAGGAATTATTATACTTGTTGTACCAAAACTGCATTGTATGCTTCGGGTGACCCATATCATCCGGATTTTTAAATTGCTTCTTATGAGACAGCTCATTATCTGTATCGTATCCTGCTTGCTGGCCATCCATGGCATGGCGCAGAAAGATCGCGGTTTTAAGCTGGTGAAACAGCCGACTGAAAACCCTACGAATCAAAAACGCAAAGCGGTGGTGATTGGGATGAGCGACTATATTGGTAATAGTCGGCTCGACAATACCCTGAATGATGCCCGTGATATGGCTACTGTCTTTACCCAACTTGGTTTTGAAGTGACTTTGCTGGAAAACAATGATCTGCGCAATTTCAAAACCAACCTGGGTGCCTGGTTCCGGAATATTGAAGCGAATGATATGGCGGTATTGTATTATGCCGGTCATGGTATTGAAGTGAACGGGATCAACTACCTGATTCCTGTTGATGCGGATATTGCTTCTGAAGCGGATGTGGAATACAATACCCTCAACGTAAACTGGTTACTGAGCAGTTTTGATTATGCCAAAGTGGGTATGAAGCTGTTGATCCTGGATGCATGTCGCAATAACCCCTTCAAGCGCAGCTGGAGCCGTGGTACGGAAAATTCCGGTTTGGCACAGCTGGCCGCGCCTAAGGGTACTTATATTGCTTTTGCGGCTTCTCCGGGTTTTACGGCAGAAGACGGGGGTAAGTATAATTTGCGGAACGGGGTGTTCACGCATTACCTGAAACAGGAGATACTAAAAGAGGGCGCATCCATCAATGAAATATTTGATAATGTAACCGGTGGGGTAGCAGGGCTTACCCGGGATCAGCAGATACCGTTTAAGAACAGCAGCCTGGGCCGTAATTTCTATTTCAGGCCTGCGCGTAAATCTCCCGGTTCTGATAATCCCAAGCCGGTTACTGAAACTGTTACCAAATTTTATTATTACATCGATCAGAACAGTAATGAATCTACCACGCATTTTACCAGCCGCGCCGATGCCAGTGCCGAGATGAAACAGAAAAAATTGTATGGTAAAATTTATTCCAATGCGGGTGAGGTTTTTGTGGTAGATCCGCCTTCTTCACCGGTTAATCCCTCCCCATCTGTTCCGGTGAGTGATCCCACCAAGAATATCACGCTGATCAAACAGAAGCTTACAGATGCCAAGAATTATTACGATAAGAGTGAATACTCCAAGGCGGCCGCTATTTTCGCCACCATTGATCCGCAGGATATGGATGCCGATGCCATGCGCAGTTATGGCTGGATGTATTATGAAGGCAATGGGGTTACCAAAGATTTTGCACAGGCCAGGTACTGGTTTATGAAAGCCGTGGACAATGGCGATATTTCGTCCATGCGACCCATCGGATTGATGTATCGTGATGGGGATGGTGTTCCTCAGGATTATGTACAAGCCCGTAACTGGTTTCAGCGGGGTGCTGATAAAGGCAATCCCTTTGCCATGAATAGCCTGGCGATGCTGTATGACGGGGGTAAGGGTGTACCACAGGATGATGCAAAAGCTGCTTATTGGTTTCGCAAAGCGGCCGATGGGGGCAGTGCTTCCGGTGCGTATAACCTGGCACTCATGTATGAAAACGGTCAGGGTATGCCGGTGGATCTGGTACAAGCCAAGTACTGGTTTCAGAAAGCGGCTGACCGGGGCGATAAAGATGCCCAGGCCAAACTGGCTAAATGGAATAATTCGCCATCAAGTCCGACAACGAATACCGGCTCAAGTTCTGTTCAACAAAAACTGGCTGATGCCGACAAAGCTTATATCGCCGGTGAATACAATAAAGCTGCATCTATTTACACGACCATGCAATCGCAGGACTTTGATGTAGAAGCCACGCGCAACCTGGCCTGGATGTATTATGAAGGGAAAGGTTATTCCAAGGATTTTATCAAAGCCAAGAGCTGGGCCCAACAAGCAGCGGATAACGGGAATGTATCCTGTATGCGCTTGCTGGGTTTGATGTACCGGGATGCATCAGGTGTTACACAGGACTATGTGCAAGCCAG
>JAACZQ010000135.1 GCA_009996675.1 Chitinophagaceae bacterium | reverse complement strand
AATATAACTAACTTAACTTGTTGTGTTATTTCGTTATTCAAAAAAAAACCGGTTCGGCAGTCTAATGCATGTAAGTGCATTTACAGCATCACCTCCAATCAGTTCCTGTTGAAGGGCCTCATTGGGGTCGATGTCCAGCGAAGCGTAGAAAGATCAGGGCGCCTGCCTCAGGCGGATCCTGATCAGAGGCCAATGCAGACCGGAAACAGGAACGGGGCCCAGTGGCCCGGGAACGATAGCGTGTTTGAGCAGCAGTTAGATTGATTTTTATGATCAGTACAATACGTTACCACTTTAAAACCACCTAAAACAACCATATGAAAAAAACAATTGTAGCCTCCCTGGTAGGGGCCATTATTTTATTCCTCTGGCAATTCCTGTCCTGGACCATTACAGAACTCCATCGACCGGCACAGGAATACACACCCAAGCAAGACAGTATTCTGCAATACCTGAATAGCCAGTTTTCAGAAGACGGTTCTTATTTTCTGCCCACTTACCCCAAAGGAGCATCCATGGAGGAACAACAGAAACTCATGGAAGCTGCTACCGGAAAACCCTGGGCACAGATTCAGTACCACAAAAGCATGAATGCCAATATGGGCATGAATATGGCCCGCGGATTTATTGTAAATATTGCAATACTCTGGCTGGTCTGCTGGTTATTCGGTAAAATGACCAACCCATCTTTTGGCACCATATTCGGTGCATCACTGGCCATCGGCCTCATCGTATTCATGCATGGGCCATATACCAATCATATCTGGTTCCAAAGCCGGGACCTGATGGCATACCTGATTGATGCAGTCCTGGCCTGGGGACTCACCGGTATCTGGCTGGGATGGTGGCTGAGGAGGAAATGAAACGTAAAAGTGAATACACGCACGTCATAAATAATCGGCCTCAACCCCAAACTAAAAACCAAAAACCATAAACTAAAAACCAGAAACCAACCCCAAACCAAAAACCATAAACTAAAAACCAAAAACCAAAAAAGGCGGCTTCCAAACGGAGCCGCCTTTTTATCACATAAAGCCTCCATTAAGGCATAATAATCAGAGAACCGCCATCAATAGCCACCAGTTCCAGATCAAAGATCAGGTCTTCACCTGCCAGCGGATGGTTGGCATCCAGTACAATCACCGCTTCTTTCACATCAGTGATAACAACCGGGTAAGTATGACCAGCACCATCACTCATGTTCAGTTGCATGCCCACTTCAGGCGTCATATCCGCCGGAAAACGATCACGGGGATATTCAATAATCATACTCTCATCTTTCGGACCATAAGCCTGGTCAAAGGGAATATGGATGGTTTTCTTTTCACCAATGGCCATACCAGTTACCCCTTCATCAAATCCGGGGATCACCATTCCGCCGCCTACCTGAAACTCCAGGGGCTCACGACCATTGGAAGAATCGAAAGTTGTACCGTTGGTCAATTTGCCGTGATAATGCACTTTTACAGTATCACCTTTTTTTACTTGTTGCATGATAATGTTTTAAAATTAGAAACAGAGCAAGTTGATACTGGCTGTATGGGAACCCAAAAGGCTTATACGGCGCGGATTTGATCTCACCTGTCGAACCGCAAAAGTACTAAGTCCGCTGCAAGATTGACTAAGTATTTTTATGTAACTTTCGCACCTCAAAAACAGGTAGTTATGAAGTCAATATGGTGTTTTTGCCTGCTCATCTGCTGCAGTGTATATACCCAGGCCCAACCCGGTGCCAAAATCAGTCAGAAACCCACCGATGAAGCCCGGGTCATTCCAGCCGCTTATCGTATGGAAGTATACCTGCCCCTCTTAAAAGGTAAAAGAGTAGGCATTTTTGCCAACCATACGGCCACTGTAGGCAAAAGACACCTGGTAGATACCCTGTTCCGCCTGGGTGTGAATATCACCAAGGCATTCGGACCGGAACATGGTTTCCGTGGTACTGCCGATGCCGGTGAAAAAATTGGCGATTACAAAGATCCCGCAACCGGTATTCCGGTGATCTCCTTATATGGCGCCAAAAGAAGACCCAGTAAAGAAGACCTGGCCGATGTAGATGTACTCATGTTTGATATCCAGGATGTCGGTACCCGTTTTTATACTTTCATATCCTCCCTGGAAGAATTTATGAACGCTGCTTTTGAATATGGCAAGCCACTGATGATCCTGGATCGCCCCAATCCCAATGGCTTCTATGTAGACGGCCCGGTATTGGATACCGCTTACAGAAGTTTCGTGGGTATGCAACCTGTACCGGTAGTATACGGCATGACCATTGCAGAATATGCCATGATGCTGGCAGGAGAAAAATGGCTTTCACCCCAGGCCAATGAACGTTATGAATATTACAAACGCGCAAAGAATACCCCACCCGATACCCTTTTCCATTTCCAGGTCATCAAAAATCTCAACTACTCACACAATACACACTATAACCTGCCGGTAAAACCCTCTCCCAACCTGCCGGATATGGCATCGGTATATTGGTATGCCAGCACCTGTTTCTTTGAAGGTACCGTTATGAGTGAAGGACGCGGAACCGAACATCCCTTTACCATTTTCGGACATCCTTTCTTACCCAAAAATATGTATGCCTTCACCCCCATCAGCAGAGATGGCGCCAAAGAACCCAAGCTGAAAGACAAACAATGCTATGGCTGGAACCTCTATGATTCCACTGATGCGGTTCTCAAGAAAATAGACAATAAACTCCAGATCAAATACCTGATAGAATCATATCAGTTATTTCCGGACAAAGACAATTTCTTCATCAAACCTAAAAGCGAAGACCCCAAGGCATCTTTCTTCAATAAACTGGCGGGCAGCAATCAATTGATGGAACAGATCAAAGCCGGAAAAACAGAACAGGAAATACGCGAAAGCTGGAAACCAGGTATCGATACTTTTAAAAAGATCAGAAAAAAATACCTGCTGTATACCGATTTCGAATCAGCCGAACCAGCAACCAAGCCGGCAAAATCATAGCCGCAATTTGTTGTGCTATTAATGCCGCATAATGACCCGAACTGATCCGTGTGTTAATTGAAACAAGTTCAAAAGAATAATTTTAAATCAGTTCCTGTTGACGGGCCTCATTGGGTTCGGTGTCCAGCGGAGCGTAGACAGACTAGATATCGCCTCAGGCGTATATCTGGTCAGAAGCCAATGCAGCCCGGAAACAGGAACGGGGCCTAGCGGCCGTGAGCGATAGGAATTTTAAAAAGCGGCGAAATCAATTGTAAGCGTACAATACCTTCGCGATAGTATATGTTCAGCAAACCGAGAATCATATTTATGGGTACCCCTGAATTTGCCGTCGCATCCTTAGATGCGTTGGTAAAAGCAGGCATGCAGGTGGTAGCAGTGGTTACTGCACCCGATAAACCCGCCGGCAGGGGTTTACAATTAACACAAAGTGCAGTCAAACGCTATGCAGTAGAACATCAATTACCCGTACTGCAGCCAGTGAAATTAAAAGACCCTGTTTTTCTGGATACCTTAAAAAGCTACCGGGCCGACCTGCAGATAGTAGTCGCATTCCGTATGCTACCGGAACAGGTCTGGAATATGCCTCCCATGGGGACCATCAACCTGCATGGTTCCCTGCTACCCCAATACCGGGGCGCAGCACCCATTAACTGGGCCGTGATCAATGGAGAAAAAGAAACAGGTGTTACCACTTTTAAATTGCAGCATGAGATTGATACAGGTAATATACTGCTGCAAAAGAAATTTCCCATCGGTGAAAACAGCACCGCCGGAGAAATACACGATATCATGAAGGAAATAGGTGCCGGCTTATTGGTGGAAACGGTGCAGCAACTCATCAAAGGAACCCTCACCGAACAAGAGCAACCCAAAGGCATAGCCGCCGCCACGCTCAAACACGCACCCAAATTATTCACCGAAAACTGTACGATTGACTGGAACCAGTCAACCCATACCATTTATAACCTTATACGCGGCTTATCACCCTATCCCGGTGCACTCACCCAACTGGATGGAAAAATCCTGAAAATATACAAAGCTACACAGCGAATATCTGCTGTACCACCCACCCAAAAACCAGGCAGCCTACACAGCGATGGGAAAACCCATTTCAGCTTTGCAACAACAGACGGTTATATCTCCGTAGAAGAATTACAGCTCGAAGGCAAGAAAAAAATGCAGGTACAGGATTTTCTGAGAGGATACAGGATATGAGGAAATGTCGGAACTCAGATCTCAGATGTTTGATTTTTTGATCTTTGATTTTTTGATTTATGGGAAATCAGACAACTCCAACCTCCAACCTCCAACCTCCAACCTCCAACTTCCAACCTCCAACTTCCAATAGTCAACAGCTAATAACTCCCCCCTAACGCCTTCTTCAGCTCCTCTAGCGAAACCAGTCCTTGTTTACGCCAGATTTCTTTGCCTTCTTTATAAACGATAAACGTGGGTAGGCTTTCGGCTTTAATCAATTGCATGATATCGGTATCATTACCGCCATCCACTTTAAACAGATTGAATTTACCTTTCATGTCCCTGGCTAACTGCGCTAAAACAGGCTCCATCTTTTTACAGGGCGGACACCATTCAGCACCCACATCAACCAGTACAATATTTGCAGCAGTAATGGCTTCTTGAAAAGCAGCACGACTCATTTGTGCAACAGCCGCAGCTGCATCCATGGGTTTACCCGCAAGCTTCCAGGCACTGGTCCCCCCTTTCAGGTTGGCCACCTGGGTAAATCCGCGTTCATACAACCATTTGGCTGCATCCCCGCTACGCACCCCGGAAGCACAGTACACCAGAATAGGTCTGGATTTATCGAGGTACTGAATACGTTCAGCAAATTGTTTTTTATCCAGCCAATCGGCCTGCAAGGCATTGCTAAGATGACCGCCCTTAAACTCCGCCGCCGTTCGCACGTCGAGTAGTTGAGGCTGTCCCGCTTGCAAAGCCGCTTCAAACTCAGACACAGAAAAAGTCTTAACCTGACTATTAACCCGACAGGCAATAAAAACCAGCAAAGCCGTATACAACAAATATTTTTTCATAAAGGAACAAATTCAAACATCTGACCTGGGGTAGCTGATGGCGCATTGGCGAGTTGGCGTGTTGGCATGTTGGCGCATTGGCTGTTGGCTATTCCCCGTAAATCAAAAAATCAAACATCAAAAATTCAAACATCTGAGCTCTGACATCCGACATCTGACATCTGACCTGCAGTAGCTGTTGGCACATTAGGTATTAGGCGTTAGCTTTTGGCTGTTTTCCCGTAAATCAAGAAATCAAACATCTGATACCTACCATCTGCCTACTCACTACTGATTACTGACTACTCACTTAATCAATCAAAAAATCAAACATCAAAAATTCAAACATCTGAGTTCTGACATCTACCATCTGCCTCCCGCTATTCAAAATAAGAAACCGACACCGTAAACACCCCATCCTTCATTCCCAATGCTGAGGCGGCACTATTGCTCATACGCAAAGTCAATCCTTCAGACCCCTTGGTATCTGGTAAGGCCGATAAAACCCGGGCACAAATACTTTTATTATTGGGAGCAGTGATGCGAACTATGGTTCCAGGTGTTACATCGTTCATCAGCACATAGTATTTACGATCAGTCCAGCCACTAACCGTTTTAAAAGTGGCGGCATCACCGGACCGGTATTTGGCAGACAGGGTCTGATCACGCTGTGCATACAAAGCGGCAAAATACCCCTCGTCCTCGGGTTGAGGCTGGTATGCCGGATGTTCCCCATACAAAGGCTTTGCGGCGGGCTTATTGCTATCGGTAACAGGAACAGCAGCAGGCACCTGAACTGCTTCTTTGCGGGTCTCGGGGTTAGGTGTTGCTTCCTTATTGGATTCGGCCGGCACCTTATTATTTACAACCGGCTCTGCTGGTTTTACGGCTGCAGATTCCGTTTCTTTCACAACCGGTTCTACAGTACCGGTGAGCTGAATAAACCCGACAATCAATTCATCGCCGTTTTTAATCGTACCGGAACCCAGTTTGTTCCACTTACGCAAAGAAGCCAGCGGCACAGCACCATACTGTTTGCTAATCGCCGAAAGAGTTTCTCCCTTGGCAATGGTGTGGTATACGGGAGTACCCTTGCCATTTTGCAATAGGGTTTTACCCGTAACCGGTATTTTTAAAACAGCACCCTTGGATAATACGGCAGATGGACTTCTCCCGTTGAATTTAGCCAACTGGGAAGCACTGAGACCATAATTTCTTCCGATAGAAGAAAGGGATTCCCGATCGGTTACTTTATGCTCCAGGTAACGGCCATTGCCCTTACCCTTAATAACCAGTTTCTGCTGGCCATATCCGGCAGCACACATCAGCAACGCTATAACAAACAATATTCTTTTCATAGCCCTTGATCAATAGGAAAGTGTAAATGTAAGGGTTTAGGGGTTAGGGATTAGGTATTAGGTGTTAGGTGTTAGGGGAGCCGTTGGCGCATTAGCGCATTAGCGCATTGGCTGTTGGCTATTGGCTATTTCCCCGTAAATCAAAAAATCAAACATCCACCCTCGCTTGAGCTATGGTGGACAAGTCAAAAAATCAAAGATCTGTGATCTGAGCTCTGCCATCTCCCCTAGGTTTTCAGGATCCGCCACTCCTGCGGGTAATAATTATTCACCCGGTTGGGTAATACTTTGGCCCATCCCAGGGGAACCTGGTCAAAACAAACCAGGGTCCAGCCTCGTGCTGTATCCAGTTGCAGGTCCTGCCGCCGCAAATATCGCAATGCCTGATCCAAATCAATCGCTACACGGGCACAGGATTCAGGTTGGTATAAACCCATGGCCAGTTCATGATCCGGTATCAGATCACTTCCTTTCAATACCCCAATACCCACACCGGCTTTCTTAATGTACAAATGAGATGCCAGGTATTGCATATCGGCAAAACAATCAGCAGGAATATAACGCATGGTTTCACCCTGCTTAAACAGTTGCATACCGGATAATGGCCCCATCCAGGTATCAACAATAGTTTTTTCGTTTTTAGTGAGCGGAGTCAGGGTATGTTTATGGTGGTGCTGCCCCACTAATCCGCTATGTTTCTTTTTCCGGAAGGCAGCAAGAAAAAATCCCTCCCCTTGCAGCAAATAAGGATAAAACCGGTAACCCGCTGCCTGAACCTTGGTTCAGGCAGAGTCAGCTGCTGTGATTCGGTTACGCATTGTTCGACACGATCGGC
>JAACZQ010000134.1 GCA_009996675.1 Chitinophagaceae bacterium | reverse complement strand
AGCCCGTTGTAAGCCCGTTGTGAGCCCGTATATAGCCCGATATAAGCCCGTCCTAAAGAGCGGGCAAACAAGGGGGTTTATACGGGTTTAGGGCTGGTTTGATAGCTATTATGATCAAAAGATCATTCGGAAGAAGGTAGCTGCAGCGCTTACCCCCTAAATATATTCTGCAACCGGTAGCGGAAAAAACAGGCAGACGGCCTACATTTGCGCCACCATTTTGTACCTGTACAATGGCATTCTAACCGGTTCCTTGCCAGCAATCACCCCCTCCCGGGATTAACAACTTATCGCATGCAAAAGAAAATTCAGTCGGCCCTTATTTCCGTGTTTTACAAAGATGGTCTCGAGCCCCTGGCCCGTCGTTTACAGTCACTCGGCATCACCATTTATTCTACCGGTGGCACCCAAAAATTCCTGGAAGAGCTGGGTATTACCTGTGTGGCTGTGGAAAGTCTCACTACCTACCCCTCCATCCTCGGTGGCCGTGTAAAAACCCTGCATCCCGCTATTTTCGGTGGCATCCTGGGTCGCCGTTATGAAGCACAGGACCTGGCCGAAATGCAGCAATACGGCATCCCAGAAATTGACCTGGTGATTGTTGACCTCTACCCCTTTGAAGAAACCCTGCGTAGTACCAGCGAAGAAAAACTGATCATCGAAAAAATAGATATTGGCGGCCCCTCCATGATCCGTGCGGCAGCCAAAAACTTCCGCGACCTGGTAGTTATTGCCGCCAAAGACGATTATGCCAGCCTGGAAAAATTACTGGCCGAACAGGATGGCACTACCACCCTGGAACAGCGCAAAGCCTATGCCGCCAAAGCTTTTGAAGTGGTGATGCATTACGATATTGCCATCAGCGATTATTTCAATCCCGGTCAGGTGTTGCGTTATGGTGAGAACCCGCACCAGACAGCGGTATTCCGTGGTAAACTGGATGAACTCTTCACACAACTGAATGGCAAAGAACTTTCCTATAATAACCTGGTAGATGTGGATGCGGCTGTTCAACTGATCCGCGAATTCAATGAAACCACATTCGCCATCATCAAACACACCAATGTATGCGGTGTGGCTGCGCGCAGTGCTGTTAAAGCAAGCTGGGATGCCGCATTGGCCGGTGATCCGGAGAGTGCTTTTGGCGGTGTACTGGTTTGCAATGGCACGATTGATGTAGCCACCGCACAGGCCATCAACGAAATTTTCTTTGAAGTACTGATCGCACCGGCTTTTGAACCCGCAGCTCTGGACTTACTGAAAAGCAAGAAGAACCGTATCCTTTTACAACTCAAAGCGGCAGAACCGGTATTGCGTACACCGGCCCGCGCCATCCTCAACGGCACCCTGCAACAGGGACCCGATGAAGGTAATTTCAGCAAATGGGAAGAAGCTGGCGGACGCGAAACCACAGCAGCTGAAAAAGACGACCTGACTTTCGCCAACCTGGTTTGCAAACACCTCAAGAGCAATGCCATTGCACTGGTAAAAAATAAACAACTGGTGGGTAAGGGCTGCGGACAAACCAGTCGCATCGATGCCCTGCGTCATGCCATTGAAAAAGCAAAGCAGTTTAATTTTGACCTGAAGGGAGCCGTACTGGCTTCCGATGCTTTCTTCCCTTTTAATGATTGTGTGCAGATTGCGCATGCGGCAGGTATGGAAGCATTTATTCAACCCGGCGGATCAGTAAGGGATAAAGACAGCATTGAATACTGTGTACAACATGGACTGGCCATGGTTATGACCGGTATGCGTCATTTCCGTCACTAATTTTGATACTTCCTGAGCCATGACTACCCGACAAAAAGCCTATATCGCTTTAACTGCTACCAGTATCCTCTGGGGTACCAGTTGGGTAGCCAGTAAGATTGGTATACAGGGCGTGCCGGGACTGGAAGTAGCTTCTATCCGGCAATTTTTCGGAGGTATTTTATTTGTCGGATATTTTCTGCTCAAAGGAGAAAAATTACCCAACTTCAAACAGTTGCTCTGGCTGGCTTTTATGGCCCTGCTGTTATTTGTACTCGCCAATGGACTCGCAACAGTTGCGCTGAAATACATAACAAGCGGATTAGCTGCCCTGATTGCGGCATTGTATCCTTTATCGGTTGTTATCATTGAAAAGATTTTCTTCCGCAATACCCGCATTACCTGGATCACTTTTTTGGGCATGATCCTCGGCATCGGTGGTATTGGAGTGGTATTTTACGACAATGCTTTTCACAACCATACCGATGGGTATATCTGGGGAATTCTACTCTCGCTGGTGGCCATGCTCAGCTGGAGCGTGGGCACTATTCTGATAGCACGGAACAAACTCAAGATCAACGCTTATTATGCCACAGGCTGGCAGATGTTACTGGCTTCCGGCATGTTATTCATTATGTCGCTCGTTAGTGGTAAAAACATTGCTTTACCCAATATCCCAGCCGATACCTGGCTGGCTATTGCCTATCTCGTACTGGCCAGCTCCATCGTAGCTTTTGTAGCATTCATTTATACCATGAAGCACCTCGATCCTGCCATTGCAGCACTCTATGCCTATATCAATCCCATTGTAGCTACACTCATTGGTTCTTTCATACTGGATGAAAAACTGACCCTGAATATCTTTATTGGTTCAGTGATTACCCTGGCAGGTGTATTCCTGGTGAACAGAAGTCTGAAAAAGCAAAAGATGGTAGCAGCCGCCGATGCCGATGCCATGTAAAATCAGCCATTGCGCTCCAGGAAGTCCTGGTACAACTGGCGCCAGCCAATCCATTCCTGCTGCTCGGTAAGAAAATGATTGTGAAATACGGGCATAAATAAGCCATTCACCCGCCGCACACGCTGGTACAGTGTTTCCAGTTCCACCGCCGCTTCATCTATCGTGAGGCGTTCCCAAAAAATAGCAGTACTATCCATATAACAGAATGGATAAATCAATAAACTGGTCTGCATGTCTTTCTCCAGGTCATACCAGAAAAACGGAAGGGTCCAGGAAGCCCTGAAACCATTGACCGTTCCATAAGCCATGGAATAATCGGCTTGTATTCCCACATCCAGCAAGCGGCGATAGGTATGGGGTAATGTCAATCGCAGGTAATGTTGCCGGGATGCAGTTACCGGCCTGCCACTGTAATAAGCCAATAATCTTTTTTCCCGCTCCAGCACCTGTTCATCATCCCCGCTTTGCCAGGAGGGATGTATACCGGTTGCATATTGCGCGGCAATGGATTGTACCAACTGCCGCATACCGGGCGTGAAGGGGTCGGGATTTTTATCCACTCCTTTTCTTTTCTCCGCCAGCAGAAAAAAATACAAGGGTTCCAATGCATGTTCCTGGTGCAATTGATGCAACCAGTCGTATACATCATTCGGATCCTGCTGCCGGCCACTGTATACCTGTGCCCGCTCCAATACCGTTTCAAATTTCCCCTGTAACAGGTCGCGGAAAAAAGCTGCGATATTACGGAAAGGGGCATGGTGGCGGTAGCGATATGCCATATCAATATCATAACTCGGCTTCAGGTAAAAAACCGGTTGGGCCGCCCGCCAGTGGGGATACAGTTGTTGTAAATGAAGTTCCAATGCCTGCAGCCATTCATTCACCAGCGGACGTTGCAGAAAATTCAGCTGGTAAGCCGTACTGTTGGTATGCGCATAGCGGCCATAGTGATCGGCTTCATGAGGCAGGTATTCTTCGTAACGGCTGATCAGATAAAATGCAGCAGCGAAGAGATCAAAAGGAATATCACCGGCGGTCTGAAAAAAGATAGGCATATCCTGCCACTGACCGGGATCCAGTTCTATGCCGTGTATGGATTGTTCCTGCAATAAACCTTTGGGTACAATGCGACAGGATGTTCCGGGCAGGATATCCCTGGAATAATTGATCACGGGTCCGTCGAAAGCAAGGGCTTCCGCGAGATCACTGCCCAGCAATGCATCATCACCGAATAAAGTATACACAATATACCGGAGCCTGGGACTGATATGCTGGGTATACACCAGTAACCTGGACATGGCAGGACTTGATTAAGCTTTTTGCTTGGTTTCTTTCCAGCGCTGGTTGAATGTTTGCTGACTGAAATCCAGTGTTGAGCGGTGTGCCGACCAGCTTTGGAATAATTTATTCACCACCCAGTTCTTCATTTTCGCATTACCCATATTCATCAGAACCCGGTTGAGGCTGGCTGTTTTCCAGGCTTTCCAGGCCACTCTTTCTGCAATGGTGCTGGCACCCTGTACCACTGCTTCATGCCTGTTTTCCAGCAACAATTCATGCAGGTTAATACGTACCGGACATACTTCTGTACAGTTGCCGCAGAGGGAAGAAGCATAACTCAGGTGCTTATAGCCCTCCATACCACGCAGGTGCGGGGTAATGACTTTGCCAATGGGACCACTGTAAGTTGTTTCGTAAGCATGACCGCCAATATTCTTGTACACGGGGCAGGCGTTCAAACAGGCACCACAGCGGATACAATAGAGGGCTTCACGGGCTTTGGCATTGGCCAGTAAATTGGTACGGCCATTATCCAGCAGGATCACAAACATTTCTTCCGGACCATCGGTTTCTTCAGGCTGGCGCGGTCCGGTTACCACGGTATTGTATACGGTTACCTGTTGTCCGGTTCCAAAAGTGGACAGCAGGGGCCAGAACAGGGAGAGATCGGTGAGGGAAGGGATCATTTTTTCGATACCCACCACCACAATATGTGTTTTGGGCCAGGCACAGCTCAGTCGCGCATTGCCTTCGTTTTCGGTAATGGCAATACCGCCCACATCGGCAATGATGAAATTGGCGCCGGTAACACCCACTTCTGCGCTGGTATATTTCTCCCGCAGTTTTTCGCGGGCCACCAGGGTGAGTTGTTCGGGCGTGAGATCGGGACGGGTTCCCAGTTTCTGGGCAAAGAGTTTGGCAACATCTTCCTTGCTCTTGTGCATGGCCGGTGTTACAATATGATAAGGAGGCTCGCCATCGAGCTGTTGTATATATTCACCCAGATCGGTTTCCACACTTTCAATACCCATGGATTCGAGGTAATGGTTGAGGTGAATCTCCTCCGTAACCATGCTCTTGCTTTTCACCAGGGTCTTGCAATGGCGTTCGCGGCAGATCTGACCAATCGTGTCCAAAGCTTCCTCCGATGTTTCGGCCCAGATTACTTTGGCGCCACGGGCCGTGATCTTTTGCTCAAATTCCAGCAGGTAACGATCCAGGTGTTCAATGGCATCCCATTTCACCTGTTTGGCACGTTCCCGGGCAGGCATCACTTCCCGGAACTGCTTTTTGCCATGGGGTACTACCGCATTGTATTTGCCAATATTGAAGTTAATCTTACGACGATGCTCGAGATCGGCAGCTTTCACCGTACTCTTGGCAATAAATGAGGCAGCTGTTTGATTCATGGTATCAATCTTTTTTATTGAGATGATCCGCCGCAGCGCTGAGGGCTTCATAAAAATCTTCCCCGTACTTACGGATCAACGCATCTTTCAGGAACTGGTATACGGGTACTTTTAATTTCTTACCCAGGCTACAGGCCGCACGGCAGAGGTCTTCACGCGGCTCATAATTTATGAATTCAATATCGGGATCGCGACGGCTCTTACGGGTTTTGATGGGGAAGAGGTGACAACTCAATGGTTTTTTCCAGTCGAGTTTGCCGTCATTATACGCCTGCTCAATGCCACATTTGATAATTCCCTGTTCATCGCGGTAACCGTAGGCACAGATACCGCCATTGATCGTAGGCGTTACCCAGCCAAATTCGGTATCGTAATGATAGAGCCCCTGCTTTTCTACTTCACGGATACCTGCTTCCGTCATGTAAGGTTTAATGACTTCGAAATGGGCTTTCAGTTCTTCCAGTTCCCAGGCTTCCATGGGTGCACCGGCATCACCGTCTTCACAGCAACCGCCCTTGCAGCGTGACAAATCACAAACAAACTGTTCCTGCAACACTTCATCGCTGATGAGCTTATTATCAATGGCTATCATGTAAACGGGTGCTTTAAGATGCCCGCTGCGAAGATAACCAGAATCAGGGGTTAAACGGGAGATGCTTACCGGAGAAAATATTAACAGGGTCAACTGTAACATCAGGGGCATTTCCCCGTCCATATAGTAGTACTGTTAACCGCAGGGTGATACAGTGTTTGCCTTAGAGCCGCCTATTCCTGGGCGGCTATTTTATTGCGGCTGCTTCCAGCGGAAGGTATTGATCAGGTGTTTCATGTCTTCCAGGATGAATTTATTCACGATCCCCAGTGAATCCGCATTGGGTGTGGCATCGAAATACATGGCACCACGCAGGAAATGGCGGGTGGTATCGGACAGGAAGAACTGGTTGGCGGTGGCCACATCACCCCCCACATTGAAGAACACCCCATGCACCCCATGTACGGTATTAATCAGGGAATCATCAATGGAATAGGCTTTGGCTGCATTCTTACCCGTGAGTACAAACGCGTGTTTCACGAGGGTATCAAAACGGTTTTTGCCAATCTCTTTATAGCTGATGTAAATGCGGCCATTGAAAGCAGGAAATTCTACATTAATCCACCAGGGATTTTCGGTGGCTTCGCCAAAGAATGTACTATCCTTCACAATATGGGCATAGACCGGGTATTCAAAAGCATAGGGATAACCCGGCTGATCAAATAACTGGTATTTTTTTTCGGGGAAACTGATCCGGAAATAACCCCTTGGTTTGGGGGTATAATTGCTGTTACAGGCCAGGAAGAAACCAAGACCTATGAACAGGATAATATAACGGATGCTTCTGCTTGCAAAGAAACCATTCATCGGGTAAAGCTACGTTTAGTCTTCCAGCTGTGGCTTTATGGAAAGCTTAATTTTCTGGATGCGGTTCTTTTCCACTTCCAGCACAGTGAATTCAAACTGGTGGTATTGTATAATGGCGCCGGGTTTGGGTATATCACCAGCCAGTTCCAGCACCAGCCCTGCCAGTGAATCACTCTCTCCCCGTACCGGATCAAAAACATCGGAGGGCATGTTCATGATCTTGCATACATCGTGTATCATGGTACGGCCTTCAAACAGGTAATTGTTATCGTCGAGCTTGCGGTAACCACTTTCATCCTCATCATATTCATCCTTGATCTCCCCTATCACTTCTTCCAGAATATCTTCCAGGGTTACAATACCACTGGTACCGCCAAATTCATCCACCACTACGGCAAAGTGGATATGTTTGGCCTGGAACTCCTGCAGCAGGTCTTCAATGGGTTTTTGTTCATGCACAAAAAAGGGCGGACGGAGCAGATTATGCCAGTTGAACGTATCGGGTTCATTGATATGGGGCAATAAGTCCTTGGTATGAATCATTCCCACCACTTCATCCAGGTCTTCCCGGTATACGGGCAAACGGCTGTAATGCAGCTCACTCACCAGTTTCACCAGGGTCCCAAAAGGGGTATCATGATCTACCCCATGCACATCCATCCGCGTTTTCATGATCTGT
>JAACZQ010000133.1 GCA_009996675.1 Chitinophagaceae bacterium | reverse complement strand
GGTCGTGCGGCCATGCCTATCTGGGCCTATTTCTTCAGCAAAGCGGCAGCAGATCCCAATTGCGGTATTGATACCCGTGCCAGTTTTGTGAAACCCGAAGTGATGACCAATGATATCAATATCGATTACCTGAACAATACCACCCCCATCCTGGGCGGAGAAGGGGAAGATGTTGGTACGGGTACTTCACAGGATTATGAAATCCCCCGGGATATCAAACCGGAAGACATTGCGCCGGAATCACAGATCAAAATAGAAAACAAAACCACTACCCCCGTGAAAGCCGGGGAAAAAGATCCCAAGAAAAATAATACCCCTGCACCACCGGCTGAAAAACCAAAAGCAGTTATGCCGAAGAAACCGGGAACAGGCGGCAAATGATGATGATGTATGAGCAAACCAACAGTAATTGCGTTCGACGCAGATGATACCCTTTGGGTAAATGAACCCTATTTCCGTGAAACAGAAGATCGCTTCTGCGCACTGCTTGAAGGCTACCTGCCGCAACATACCGTAGCACGTGAACTATTACAGGTTGAAATCCGCAATATCAATTTGTATGGTTATGGTGTGAAAGGATTTATGCTGAGCATGGTAGAAACCGCTTTGCAGGTATCCGAAAAAACAGTACCCATAGATGTCATCGAAAAAATCCTGGACCTGGGTAAGGAATTACTCCAGAAGCCCATTGAGTTACTGGATGGTGTAGAAGAAGTACTGGCCGCACTGCGTCCGCATTATAAACTGGTAGTAGCTACCAAGGGCGACCTGCTGGACCAGGAACGCAAACTGCGCAAGTCCGGACTGGAGCATTATTTCCACCACATCGAAATCATGTCGGACAAAAAAGAAGCCGATTATGAAAAATTATTCAAACACCTTGATATAGCGCCAGAAGCGTTCATGATGATAGGCAATTCATTGAAGTCCGATGTATTACCCGTATTGGAACTGGGCGGCCATGGCGTTCATGTTCCCTATCACATCACCTGGGAACATGAAACAGTTGATGTTACCATCGATCACGCACTATTCAAACAGGCAAAAGATATCAGGGATATACTGCCCCTACTATTAGCATGAAACAATTAATTGACATACAGAACTGGAATCGCAAAGACCAGTTTGCCTTTTTCAATCGTTTTGAAGAACCTTTTTTCGGAGTCACTGTACAAATTACCTGTGGCAGGGCTTATGCCTTTGCCAAAGCGAATAACTTGTCCTTTTTCCAATATTACCTGCATAAATCACTGCAGGCGGCCAATGCCATAGAAGCCTTCCGTTTACGTATACAGGATGAACAGGTGTATATATATGATACCGTACATGCATCACCCACGATCAACCGTCCGGATGGTACTTTCGGGTTTTCATATATCGACTATCACCCCGACTTCAACCAGTTCAGCCGGGCAGCGCAGGTTGAAATTGAAAAAGTGCAGAACAGTACCGGGCTTATTCCGGCTGTTTCAGGTGAAAACGTCATTCATTATTCGTCTATCCCCTGGCTGCATTTTACCAGCCTCTCCCATGCACGCAGTTTCTCTTTCAAAGATTCCATTCCCAAGATTTCTTTTGGAAAAATGATCGATCAGAACGGAGACAAGATCATGCCCATGTCCGTTCATGTACACCATGCATTAATGGATGGTTTCCACGTAGCCGCTTATGTTGATTTGTTTCAGGAATTGATGGAGAGTAGTGAGTAGTCAGTAGTGAGGATTTAATCTCTGTGTAATTCTGTGGACTCTATGGTGAACAAATCCCATAGCATGAATAGTGGGTGAGTGGAATTTAAATATTTGAAAGTGTGAAAATTTGAGAATTGCATAACAAAACAGCCTGCCAACACATCAAAGCTCTGCGATCTAACTTCTGATATCAATCAAGAAATCAAAAAATCCAAGATCTACTCATCTTTCCACCGGAACTGCAGTGATACCTGGTGAAAAAGATTGCGTTGGTAGAATCCTGTGGCATAGCGGAACTGAAGTCTGGGCAGTAATAATGCAGTACCAAAGCTAAAACCATTCAATCCGTTGCTGATGCCAAATCCATTGAGTTCCTGCCGGCGTTGAAAATGGTACCCGGTGGAAAGTTCTATTTTATCTCCCAGGAAAAACTGTGCCCCCAGCACCAGGTGTCCGCTGAAGCGTTGCCAGCCATTGGCCTGCAGGTAACGATCATCTCCCTCACCAGCACGAAAACTGGTATCATTATACAGGTTCCGGAAACGATTGACTTGCTGAAAGCTGAGGGAGAACTGTACCGGTGCTTCCAATAACTTTTTAGTAACCCCCAGTTGCAGATCAAAGGGCAGTTCTTCTTTGGGCCCACCCGGTGTATAGGTACTGAGTTGGGTCCCCATATTTTTAGCCGTTAAAGCCGCCTGCCAGCCCGTAGCAGGATCATGGAAATTAATCCCCAGGTCTGCCGCTAATCCCGAAGAGCGATACTGCCCGTATTCAGAACGGATAAACCGAAGCGTAAGCCCATACCACCAATGTTCTTTGTATTGCCGCGAAGCCGTGGCCTGTATGGCATAATCACGCGGCCGGAAGCTGCCCAGTACCATGCCAGAAGCATCGGTTTGGGTTAGGTCGCCATAATTGAAATACACCAACCCGGCAGCAATGCTGGTTTTGGCTTCGGATAAATGCCAGGCATTCACCATTCCATACTGACCAATACCACCTGGCAGTGCCTGAAAAGAAACGCTGGCCTGTTGTTGCATATCCGGCCTCAATAAAGCAGGGTTCTGAAAAATCATTCCCAGGTCTTTACCCGGTACGCTGATATTAACGCCTCCCAGTGCAGCCGTTTGGGCATTGGCGGGCATGCGCAAAAAATTATAGATGGCATTACCACCCAGGCTTTGGGCAGTTAAGCCCAGCGGCCAGCATAATATGAGGATCAAGATGCGTTGCATGCGCTTTTCAAAGCTAAGGGGAACTGCTGAAAATGTAGCAATAGGGTGAGATTCTGGGTATGGGGAGCTGTTACAGGGTTCAGGCAATAAAAATCCCCCATGAATATGGGGGATCTAACCCTTAAAACAACCAACATGAAGATAATGTTGATGTCTATATAACGTTTACCCCGCGATTTGGTTCACGGTATGGCTATTTTATACCAGGGCCAGGTCAAGCACCTGTTGCATGGTTTTTACATAATGGAATTCCAGGCCTTTGATAAACTGGCTATCAATCTCCAGCACATCTTTTTCGTTCTGCCAGCAAAGAATGATTTCCCGGAGGCCGGCACGTTTGGCAGCCAGCACTTTTTCCTTAATACCCCCCACGGGCAATACTTGTCCGCGCAGTGTAATCTCACCAGTCATGGCCACATAGGGTTTTACCTTTCTGCCGGTGAAAGCAGATGCCAGGGAACTGAGCATGGTAATACCGGCACTGGGACCATCTTTGGGTACCGCACCTTCGGGTACGTGTATGTGAATGGATTTCTGCTGAAACAGCACAGGATCAATTCCAAATTTACGGGCATTGGCCTGCAGGTAACTGAGCGCTGTGCTGGCGCTTTCCTTCATTACATTACCCAGGTTACCGGTCAGTTTCAGATCACCTTTTCCTTCACCCAGGATGGTTTCAATAAAAAGAATATCACCACCAACATAGGTCCAGGCCAGTCCTACAGCCACCCCCGGCATATTGGCCGTTTTATAAATCTCATTGCTGTAGCGGGCCTGTCCGAGTATTTTCTCTACATCCGCCAGTGTTAGTGTTGACTTAATTTTTCCCTTGGTTGCATATTCCTTGGCCTGGAAACGCATAACGGAAGCGAGCTGTCTGTCGAGTTCACGCACCCCGCTTTCCCGGGTATAGTTTTCAATGATTTTTTCCAGTACCCGGTCATTGATTTTGAGTTTTACTTTAGCCAGGCCATGTGCTTCCTGCTGTTTGGGTACCAGGTGGCGTTTGGCGATTTCTACTTTCTCTTCCACGGCATAACCACTCAGGTCTATAATCTCCAGGCGGTCACGCAGTGCTGGTTGAATATTCTGCAGGTTATTGGCAGTAGCAATAAACAATACCTTGCTCAGGTCATATTCCAGTTCGAGGTAATTGTCGTAGAAAGTATTGTTTTGTTCGGGGTCCAGTACTTCCAGCAATGCAGAAGATGGATCGCCACGGAAATCATTACCAATCTTGTCAATTTCATCCAGGATCATCACCGGGTTGGATGATTTACATTTACGGATATTCTGCAAAATGCGACCGGGCATGGCACCGATATAGGTTTTACGGTGACCGCGTATTTCACTTTCGTCGTGTAAACCACCCAGGCTTACGCGTACATATTTCCTGCCGATGGCATGTGCGATGGATCGTCCGAGTGAGGTTTTACCAATACCCGGAGGGCCCAGGAAACAAAGGATGGGGCTTTTCATATCGCCCTTGAGTTTCAGTACCGCCAGGTATTCCAGGATACGGCTCTTGATCTTGGCCATACCATAGTGGTCAATATCCAGTACCTTCTTGGCATGTTTTAAATCGTAGTTATCGGCCGTATAGTCCTCCCAGGGAAGGTCCAGCATGAGATCCAGGTGATTGTACACCACGGAATAATCCGGTGTACTGGGATGCATTCTTTCCAGCTTCTCAATACCGGTTTTAAACAGGTTACGGGCAGATTCAGGCCATTTTTTGAGTTCGGCCTTTTTCTTCATTTCATTGATCTCCCGCTCATTGGTATCACCACCCAGTTCTTCCTTGATACTTTTTAATTGCTGCTGCAGGAAATAATCCCGCTGCTGCTTGTCTATTTCTGTACGTGTCTTGCTGGTCACTTTGTCTTTCAGTTCCGCAAACTGCAGTTCGCGCTGCAGTATCTGGATCAGTTTTTCTGCACGCTCGTGTGTATCATTGATTTCCAGGAGCGATTGTTTTTCTGCCAGTTCGCTGTTCATATTGCTGCTCACAAAATGAATCAGGAAGGATGGGTTCTCAATATTCTTGAGGATGATGGATGCTTCGGTAGGCAGGTTGGGCGATAACTGTATGATCTGGGTAGCCAGGTCTTTGATACTGCTAACGATGGCATCGAAGTCTTCATGAGCAGGTACTTCATCTTCGGGCAGGAGACGGATCCCTGCTTTGAAATAGGGGTCTTCACTCACCATTTCCAGCAGTTCAAATCTTTTTTTACCCTGGATGATGATCGTGGTACCACCATCCGGCATTTTAATCAGCTTCACAATACGGGCAACAGTACCAATCGCACAGAGATCGGCGGCACCGGGGTCTTCCATATTGGCATCTTTCTGTGCCACCACGCCAATGAGTTTATCCAGTTTATAGGCATCATTAACGGCACGGATGCTTTTATCCCTGCCAACAGTAATGGGCAGTACAACACCCGGAAACAATACGGTATTACGCAAAGGAAGAATGGGCAGGTGATCAGGTATCACCATATGCTTATCCTGCTCAGTATCATGCTCATGAATCGGAATAATGGGCATGAAATCGGTCTCATCCTCGGCCCTGAAAAAAAAATTGTCTTTCACCATAGCTAGAAAACTTATTCAAAATACCCCGATCGTTCCGACAGGAGCAGTCTGCAAAAATAAGTCAATATTGGTGCCATGGCCCCCGAAAACGGATAATTGGTACAAACTGGCATAAAAAAATCCTCCCGTTGTGCGGGAGGACTTTTATCGTCCTTTTTGTCAGGACAGCTTCTTGCAAGAAGTAATATTGTCGAAAAACAAATACTACTAATTAGTGAGCAGCTTTAGATGTATCTGCAGCAGGAGCAGCAGCAGCAGCTGTATCAGTGTGAGCAGCAGCTGTATCGGTAGTTACAGCAGGAGCAGCAGCAGCAGTGTCAGCAGTAGCTTCTTTGTTTTCACCTGAGTTACATGCAGCCATGAAACCTGCAACAGCTAAAATTGCGAATACTTTTTTCATTGTATTTGTTTTTTTAATAAATGGTTAATTGGCGGCAAAGATAGACTTCGTATTTAATTTTTCAAACTTTAACGATGTTTTTTTACTTTTTACGGAAAAATATCCGTACCGGCACCCCGGTAAGGCGGAAATTCGTCCGGAGCTGGTTTTCCAGGTAATTGCGATACGGGGTTTTGATATCATCGGGATAATTGGTAAAAAACGCAAAAGAAGGCACTACAGTGGGCAATTGCGTAACATATTTAATTTTAACTGCATGTCCGCGTACCACCGGTGCATGATAAGCTTCTACCGCCTTCAGCATCACATCATTAAGCTGTGAAGTAGGTATTTTACGGCTGCGGTTATCAAAGACTTCCAGTGCTTTTTCAATGGCTTTATAAATGCGAACTTTATCCTTTGCCGAAATAAAGAGTACCGGCACATCGGTAAAGGGTGCCAGCTTCTGTTTCAGTACTTTTTCATAATCCCTTGCTGTATTGGTCTCTTTTTCCAGCAAATCCCATTTATTCACCAATACCACCAGTCCCTTACCCTTGCGGGAAGCCAGGCTGAAAATGGTTACATCCTGTGCGGTTATACCTTTGGCTGCATCCAGTACCAGTAAACAAACATCGGCTTCATCCATGGCTTTGATGGCCCGGATGATGGAATAAAATTCCAGGTCATCTTTTTCCTTGCTCTTTTTTCGGATACCCGCGGTATCAATCAGCA
This sequence comes from Chitinophagaceae bacterium, assembly GCA_009996675.1. Classification (GTDB taxonomy): domain Bacteria; phylum Bacteroidota; class Bacteroidia; order Chitinophagales; family Chitinophagaceae; genus Sediminibacterium. Next base: position 1,025 of record JAACZQ010000133.1, on the reverse strand, counting down.
TAAATTCTTTCTGAAAGAGTTTATAGTGGGTATGGATGGTATCGCGGGTGGTACCGGCAATATCACTGACTATGGTTCGCTCTTCTCCTACCAGGGCATTCAGCAGGGAGGATTTACCCACATTGGGCTGCCCGATAATGGCAAACTTAGGCAGGGTTGATGCCTGCTCCTGGTCATCCTGCTCTTCTTCGGTGATGGCTGCAGTAACCGCATCCAGCAAATCACCGGTTCCACTACCGGATATACTGCTGATGAAATAATTCTGTGCAAAACCAAGACTGTAAAACTCGGTTGCTTCCAGTTCACGGGTACCATTGTCAACTTTATTCACCACCACATACACGGGTTTGCTGGTCCGGCGCAGTACATCAGCCATGGCAGCATCCAGATCGGTGATGCCAGTGGTAACATCCACCATGAAAATGATGGCATTGGCTTCTTCAATGGCAATTTTTACCTGTTTGCGGATTTCAATCTCAAAAATATCACTGGAGTCAGGTACAAAACCACCTGTATCAATCAGGTTGAAAGATTTGCCATTCCAGTCGGCAACGCCATACTGCCGATCACGGGTTACCCCACTGATATCGTCTACAATGGCTTTACGCTGTTCCAGCAAGCGATTGAAAAAAGTGCTCTTGCCCACATTCGGACGTCCAACAATAGCTACCGTGTAACTCATAACCGGTTTATTTAATTCAGAAATAATAATATCATCAATGGTATTGCATAACGCATGATCCGTTATTTAATACCCGTATTCTTTCAGGTGTGTTTCATTATCGCGCCAGCGCGGTCTTACTTTAACAAATAACTCCAGAAATACTTTGCCGCCAATAAACTGTTCAATATCGGTGCGGGCCAGTGTACCTATTTCGCGGATCATCTTTCCTTTCTCACCTATGATAATGGCTTTCTGGGTTTCTCTTTGTACGATAATATCGGCCTGTATTTTAACCAGTGTTTCCTTTTCCTTGAATTCATTAACCACTACCGCTGTATGGTAGGGTATTTCATCTCCAAAA
>JAACZQ010000132.1 GCA_009996675.1 Chitinophagaceae bacterium | reverse complement strand
ACTACCCTCACTTTCCAGCGTAGACCCTGGCCCGACGCTGGAGATATACAAATCATAACCAAGATCCGGCACTTCCAGTTTCAATCGCACATCAAACTCATCCAACTGTATACCGATACCTTTTTCGGCACCCCATTCCTGCAGAATGGCGCGAATACAACGCATGCCCTGATTGGGCTGGCCCTCATACAGGTCCAGAATTGCGATCCTGATATTTTTAGTCTCTGTCCACATCATCTTCCCGGCAAACATAAGATTTTCTGCAACGAAGCCATTATAAATAGCTCAGGTTGGTTTTGGGTGTCAGCGACAGTAGACTGTGGTACATGAGCTGAATGGTATCCTCAATATCTTTTTTGTGCAACATTTCAACTGTGGTATGCATATAACGCAGCGGAATGGAAATCAGTACCGAGGGGCAACCATCGTTGGCATATGCAAAACTGTCGGTATCGGTTCCGGTACTGCGGCTGAGGGTGCGGAGCTGAACAGGTATTTTATTTTTTTCGGCAACATCCTGTACCAAGTTCAGCAATTTATTGTGAATGGCAGGGGCATAAGCGAGTGAGGGGCCTTTTCCACACTGGATATCACCTTCAATAATCTTACTGATCATGGGTGTGTTGGTATCGTGGGTAACATCGGTTACAATAGCTACATTGGGTTTGATGCGGCGGGCAATCATTTCGGCACCACGCAAACCAATTTCCTCCTGTACCGCATTAACTACATAGAGTGCATAGGGAAGTTTCTTTCTGTTTTCTTTCAGCAACCTGGCAACTTCAGCAATCATAAAACCACCGATGCGGTTATCGAAAGCACGGCCGATGTAAAAATCATTGGCCAGTTCATCAAATCCCTCCTGGTAAGTAACCACGGCACCAATATGAATACCCAGTGCTTCCACTTCCTTTTTACTCCGGGCGCCACAATCCAGGCAAAGGTTATCTACTTTGGGTTGTGGTTCCTTGGTATCCGGATTGCTGAGCCGTGTATGAATAGCGGGCCATCCGAACACCGCTTTTACCGGCCCTTTCTTTCCGTGGATCCATACGCGTTTGGCCGGTGCAATCTGGTGATCCACACCTCCATTGCGCTTCAGGTAAATCAGACCCTGGTCGTTGATATAATTCACAAACCAGCTGATTTCGTCGGCATGTGCTTCGATCACTACTTTAAAGGGGGCGGTTGGGTTAATTACGCCAACAGCAGTTCCATACGGATCGGTAAAAAAACTATCGGTATAAGGTTTCACATATTCCAGCCACACTTTCTGACCGCCACTTTCGAAACCAACAGGCGAGGGGGTATCGATATACCTGCGTAAAAAATCCAGGGAGGTTTTGGTTAATATGGATTTGTTTTTTGCGGAAGTTTTAGCTTTTGCCATAAAAATATTTTTTCAGATTGAACAAATGGAACGGCCATTTTCAAAACAGGAAACTGCCAATAATACCACAACAGGCTTTCACCAGCATCAGGCCATCGATGATTGCAAGATAATAGAGAATGCTTTTACGGCGATGCATGTGGTAGGTGACAGTTATCAACAAAATAAAGGGAATGGTGTTGATGAGTATACGTCCCACCGGAAAATCCTGCGAAACCGCATAAGTAATCAGGGTGGTTAGTCCGATTATGGTCAGGGGAATAATAATCCAGAAAAGGGTTTTGCGTAGGCCATACCTGACCACAAATGTTTTCAGTTGCTGATTATGATCAGCTGCATAATCCTTGATATCAAAGAGAATACAGAGCATAGTAATAAACATACCGTTTTTCACCAGCAGGAGTGTATTGAAGAAAGCCGGCTGGTACATGGGCAGGTCGGGGTGACAAAGAGCGCTGTATACTGGCGGAAATAAGGTTACGGCCCCGGCCCAGATAAATCCAATGACAAAAGGCTTAATCCACCCGTGGTTGCGCAGGCTGGGACCTTTCCAGAAGGGTAATGTATGGGCATAATAACCCATGGCTGCCAGGGGGAATAAAGCCATGAATAGCCAGGTACCTGCCGGAATCCGGTTAAAACCGGCAAAAACCGGTCTTAATAACCACCAGGCCATAACCAATAGCAGTAGGGTATAGAGCAGTTGGGTGAACCGGATGGTTTGCTGGTGCTGGCGGTACCAGGTAGAGCGGGGATTGGGTGCTATGGACGCATGTTCAGATAAATAAGCATGGGTATAGTACAATACCGTAGCCAGGAAAATAGCAGCATAATATAACCAGTTGTTGAGGGGGTATCCCAGTTGCCGGTTGGCTTCTATGGAAAGGGCTACGGCGCAGGCGCCATAAAAATAATTACCAAAGAAAAAACTTTGAAAAAAACGGTTCACATCTGGTATGGTTGATATCCTTATTTCAGGATCACAATATCGGAGGATACAATGGTATCACTTACATTTTTGGCTTTATCACGGGCCCAGAAACGGAAATAACAGGTATCGTTTTTACTGCAGGTAGGGATAACCGTATAATTACCACCAGGTACAATACCAATACTGTAACCCAACTCAAAATCGCCTTTCAGATTGGGGGTAGCGGTAAAAGCGGGAATTTTTACCCGATCGCTGAAATTATTACAGCCGTTCGTGCGTGACACTTTCTGCACCCAGATACTGTCCTGTACATCACCCTCTTTATCCGTAAACTCAATGGTAAAAACAATCGCCTGGTTATTGCCGAAGACCTTTCCGTTCACCGATTTAAACTTCAGTTGGGGGCGCGTGGTATAGGTATCTTTCTTACAGGCCCAGGCCCCGATGATAATTGCGCTTATAATCAATAATTTTGCCTTCATGCTAACAGCTTTCATATCAAATTTAGTTAAAACATTAGAATAGACCGAAGTGCTTCCCTTTGATGTTAACAATATTTTTGCGACCCGGCCGGGAGATTTCACGGATTTGTGCCGCCATATCTATGCTTACCAGTACTGGAACAATCCCGTTTACCGGCAATGGTGTAGCTTATTAGGGGAAGCGCCCCGGGGTAATGAGACACCTGCTACCATTCCGGCGTTGCCTATTGGTTTGTTTAAAACACACCGTATCTATACGGGTGAGGGACATCCCGACCGGTATTTTGAAAGCAGCGGTACCACCCAAACGGCCAATAGCCGCCATTGGGTGAAGGATCCCGATCTCTACCGGAAAAGCTTTTTCACCACATTTGAACAGTTTTATGGACCTGTAGGGGATTGGTGTATACTGGGACTGTTGCCAGCCTACCTGGAAAGGCAGCATTCTTCGCTTGTGATGATGGTGGACGAACTCATCAAAGCCTGCGGACATCCCGATGCAGGGTTTTATCTCTATGATCATGCCAAACTGGCCACGGTATTGGCATCATTGGAGCAGCAAAAGCAGCAAACCCTGCTGATCGGGGTAACATTTGCCCTGCTGGATTTTGCCAGTGCTTATCCCATGCCACTTTCCCATACCACCATCATGGAAACAGGGGGTATGAAGGGCCGCCGCCAGGAACTGACCCGCGCCGCTGTACACGAAGAACTGATGCGGGCCTGGGGGGTACACAGTATTCACTCAGAGTATGGCATGACGGAATTGTTGAGTCAGGCTTATTCCGCCGGCAATGGCAGATTTTATTGCCCGCCCTGGATGCGGGTACTGGTGCGTGATGAAGAAGATCCGCGGCTGATACACACCAGTGGCAGAGGTATTCTGCAGGTCATTGATCTGGCCAATGTTCACAGCTGCAGTTTTTTGGCTACCGAAGATGTCGGTATTGTATATGAAGACGGCAGTTTTGAAGTGTGGGGCAGACTGGATCATAGTGATATTCGCGGGTGCAGCCTGCTGGTGGTTTAAATTGAACAGAAAGTAAAAAAATACTTTGGCAGATAAACCTGTTTGCCATTATATTTGCAGCCCTGAATGCCCAGATGGCGAAATTGGTAGACGCACTGTGTTCAGGTCGCAGCGCCTTCACGGGTGTGCTGGTTCGAATCCAGTTCTGGGCACAAAAAAAGACAGCTTATGCTGTCTTTTTTGCTTTCATGCCAGTCTTATTTGGTACCAGTCTCGGTTTATTCGGGTATGAATTGGGTCTCTAACGTAAAAAATGGTAATTTGAACAAACTGTATAAAAAGCACGAGTGAAACCCAAACAGCTTCAGAAAAAACTGGTAATGCTATGCACGGCATTGCTATGGGTATCCGCCGTCTGGTCGGCTGCGGATTCACTGCGCTTACAACTGAAATGGTGGCACCAGTTTCAGTTTGCGGGTTATTATGCGGCACAGGTCAAGGGGTTTTATGCAGAACAGGGACTGAAAGTGAAAATCATACCCGGAGATGCCAGCCATGCACCGGTTGAAGAAGTAGTATCGGGCCGGGCTGATTTTGGCATTACCGGATCGGATCTCCTGGTGGATTATTCCAAAGGTAAACCTGTGGTAGCAGTGGGTGCTGTATTCCAGCATTCGCCCTATATTATCATTTCACTTCGCTCCAGCAAAATCAATGTGCCTTCTGACCTGATCGGTAAGAAAGTAATGGCTTCCGAAAACCAGGGCTGGGTAGAACTGAGTGCTGTTTTCCAGAAAGAAGCGATCCCGGTTGATTCCATCAAAATGGTCAACCATAGCTGGCGTAATGAAGACCTGATCGACGGGAAGGTAGATGCCATGACGGCTTATATTTCGGTGGAAGTAAACCAGCTCCGCAAACTGGGCGTAGACCCCGTGTACATGCAACCCATTAATTACGGCATCGATTTTTATGGGGATGTATTGTTCTCCACACGCAAAATGGCTGAAACAGATCCCGAAACCCTTAACCGTTTCCGCCGCGCCAGCTTTAAAGGATGGGAATATGCCATGTCGCATACCAGCGAAATGGCCGATTATATTTTAAGCCTGCCGGGTGTACAGGAGAGAGGTGTTACCAAGGACGATTTATTGGTGGAGGCAGAAGAAATGCGCAAACTCATATTACCCGATTTGGTGGAAGTGGGACATATGAACGAAGGCCGTTGGCAGCATATCCTGGAAATGCATAAAAAACTGGGCGTTATCCCGGAAACACAGACCCTGGGTAATTTTCTGTATGATGGTACCAAGACCGTTTCTTCCAAATTTCTACGCGATGCAATGTATGTATCCATTGGCGTGGTAATCCTGCTGTTATTATCAGTGATTTATGGTGTATCGTTGCGTAAAGCGGTACAGGTGAAAACTGCACATTTGCAGCAGGAAATCTCCGAAAGAACCCGTGCACAGGAACTATTGCTGCTGAGTGAACAACGGCTGGAAGTGGCCACGATTGCAGCTGGACTGGGGATCTGGGACTGGGACCTGCAGACCAATAAAGTTTATTACAACGATATCTGGAAGACCATGCTGGGCTACCGCCCTGATGAGTTGCCGGATGTCTTTGACACCTTCGACCGGCTCCTGCACCCCGATGAAAAAGACGCCATATTACAACAGTTGCAGGATCATATCGCCGGTAATGTAAGCAGTTACCAGGCCATTATTCGGATGCGTACCAAGGACCGGCGCTGGAAATGGATACTTACCATGAGTAAAGTCACTTTACGCAATGAAGCCGGTGTTGCCATCCGCTTGTCGGGTGTGCACCTGGATGTTGACCAGATCAAACAGAAAGAACTTGAATTGCATGAGTTATCGCAGGAACTGATGAACAGTAACCGCGAATTACAGCAGTTTGCATACATCACATCACACAATCTCCGGGCACCGGTAGCCAACCTGATCAGTCTGCTCAGTCTCTTTGAAAAAGAAGAATTATCGGAACGAAACCAGCTTTTCCTGGAAAAAATAGAAATGAGTGTGATGCGTTTACACAGTACATTGCACGACTTGAATGAAATTTTATCGACCCGTTCCAATAAAGCAGATGAACAGGAACTGTTATATTTTGATGAAGAACTGGCGAATGTGATGCAATTGATCTCAGAGGAATTACGTTTGCGGGAAGCCGTAGTAACCAGTAATTTTTCAAAAGCACCCAGTATCTATTACTCAAGGAAGGCTTTACATAGTATTCTGCTGAATTTATTGACGAATGCCGTGAAGTACCGACAGGCCGGAAAAGCGCCGGTTATACAGGTAACTACTGATGAAGACGGAGAATTTGTGATCTTGAGTGTGAAGGATAATGGGATGGGTATTGACATGGAAAAGTATGGCAACAAAATATTTGGCCTCTATCAGCGTTTTCATGAGAATAAAGATGGAAAGGGGCTGGGCCTGTACATTATCAAGAACCAGGTAGAAGCACTTGAAGGGAAGATTGCAGTGGAGAGTATTGTAAACCAGGGCACGATGTTTCACGTGTTCTTAAAGAAAAAAAAGCAGTTCTATGCGTAATGGCCCGATCCATATTTTGCTGGTGGATGATGATGAAGTGACCAATTTTCTGAGTCAGGAAATGCTCAAGCTGTTTCTGGATAAGCCTGTTATTCATATTACTTCAAACGGACAGGAAGCCATTGATTACCTGCAGGCCCGGTCCGGAGAACCCGATCAGTTGCCCGATATTGTCCTGCTCGACATCAATATGCCCATCATGGATGGCTGGGATTTCCTGGCCGAACTCGAAAAAATCCGTAAACCGGGATTCGAGCGGGTGAAAATCTATATGTTCACTTCTTCCGTTTACTACGAAGACATCGACCGGGCCAAGACTTATGCCACGGTACAGGACATATTTTCAAAGCCCCTGGATGAAGAAAAAATCAGGGCAATTACCCGTTTTTGATTCCCGGCCACTTTGGTCAAATAATAGCAATTTTAATCAATACATTTAATTATATTAATGTAAAACATTGATTTTCAAATAAACTATTTTTTTAGTTGCGTAAAACACGTAGTCGATTTTTAAACAAATTCAGTGTTTTAGCGAGGCAAAAACAGTGAATAAAACAGTGTATACCGCCAGCCACCGATGTATCTTGCATATAGTAAATGATTCCAGAAATCGTTTCGCTGATATCCTAAAAGACCAAAAAAAATGTAATAAGCAATTATTACATTTTTCCCTCGATCCAATTTCCTTTAGATACGAATCCTATATTCTAATGTAAAAACTAAGAGAATGGGGCAATTAGTTGCCCCATTCTCTTTTTTATGAAACCCTCCTGAACGTTTGCGTCATTTTCTACCAGAAACGGGTATCCGTTTTCTGCATAAAAAAGTGTATTTTTCATAACCCCTATGTTGTAATTGTTGGCTGAATAAACGGCTTACCAGTAATATTGGCAGCAGGTTGTAAAATATTCTTGCGGCTTTTTGCAATAAACACTACAGGTAATACGTGATTAGCCATACCAAATCGTAGTTTTGTAACGACATTTTTAAAGGCAGGATAAAAGCGTTTTATACATGAAAATACTGATTGCAGATGATCATACCCTCATACGGGAGGGACTTAGAAAGATACTGGTAGAAGCTTTGCCATTTGCGGAAGTGCATGATGTGGCTGATTCGGCTGATCTTTTTAAGAAAGCAATCAGTGAAAAATGGGATATTATCATTTCCGATATCAGTATGCCTGGTTATTCCGGCATTGAAATTCTGAAACAAATCAAGGACCAGGTACCCAATACACCCGTATTGATGCTCAGTATGCATACACCGGAACAATATGCTGTTCGTGCCATTAAAGCTGGTGCATCGGGGTATCTCACCAAAGAAAGTGCGCCCAATGAGCTGGTTAAAGCGGTACAACAGATCC
>JAACZQ010000131.1 GCA_009996675.1 Chitinophagaceae bacterium | reverse complement strand
TACCAGATCGGTAGCACCAGGCCCACTGGTCGCAAAGACTACACCTGTTTTTCCGGAAGACCGGGCATATCCCTGTGCTGCATGAATACCACCCTGTTCATGACGCACCAGAATATGTTTCAGTTTGTCATGGTAATCATACAAAGCATCATAAATAGGCATTATAGCCCCTCCCGGATAACCAAAAATGGTATCCACACCTTCTGCAACCAATGCATCCAGTACCGCCTGCGAACCGCTAAGGGTGGTTACAGGTTTTGTTTCGGTTTGTTCCTGGGTAACGAGCAATGTTTCCATTCCATTTGTATTTTAGGC
>JAACZQ010000130.1 GCA_009996675.1 Chitinophagaceae bacterium | reverse complement strand
TCATCGGTTACACACCCTTGTGAGGCATCTTTCACCGATTGTGCATATTTAAATAACAGTCCCTTTTGTGCATTGAGTACCGGTTTTTTCCACCGGGCTTTTCTTGCTGTAATAACAGCTTCTTCCACCTGCAGTGTTATGGTTCTACTGGGCACATCTATCACAATCATATCGTTGTCTTCTACCAGTGCAATTAAACCGCCATCGTATGCTTCAGGTGTAATATGTCCCACCACAAACCCATGCGTACCACCACTGAATCGGCCATCGGTTATCAATGCGACCGATTTTCCAAGGCCGGCTCCAATAATAGCCGATGTAGGCTTCAGCATTTCGGGCATACCCGGACCTCCTTTGGGCCCTACATAACGAATCACGACTACATCTCCCTGTTGTATTTTACCGCTGTTGATGCCATCGATCAATGCATGCTCGCCATCAAAAACCCTTGCCTTTCCTTCAAAGCGATCCCCTTCTTTACCACTGATTTTCGCAACACTTCCTTTCCAGGCCAGGTTACCATACAGTATCTGCAAATGCCCGGTTGCTTTTACAGGGTTCTCCAGCGGAAGGATGATCTTTTGAGCATCGAAATCAAGTGATGAAACTGTTGCCAGATTTTCCGCCAGGGTAGCCCCCGTTACGGTTAAACAATCTCCATGCAACAAACCCTTGTCCAATAAATACTTCATCACAGCCGGCACACCACCATATTCATGCAGGTCTTGCATCAGGTACTTACCACTGGGTTTAAAATCTGCCAGCACAGGTACCCGGTCACTGATGGTCTGAAAATCATCCTGTGTTAATGCCACATCTACACTACGTGCCATGGCAATCAGGTGTAATACGGCATTGGTACTGCCGCCCAATACCATAATCACCGTAATGGCGTTCTCAAACGCTTTGCGTGTCATGATATCTTTTGGTTTGATATCTCTCTCCATCAACAGCTTGATGGCCTGACCAGCAGCTTTACATTCATCCAGTTTCTCCTGACTCAGTGCCGGATTAGAAGAAGAATAGGGCAAACTCATACCCAGCGCCTCAATAGCAGATGCCATAGTATTGGCCGTATACATACCACCACAGGCACCAGCACCCGGGCAGGCATGCTGTACGATTCCTTTGAAATCTGCCTCAGATAACTGACCGGCTATTTTTTGTCCAAGTGCTTCAAAAGCAGAAACAATATTCAGATCCTGTCCTTTATAATGACCCGGGGCAATAGTTCCCCCATATACCATGATGGCCGGTCTGTTAAGCCGTCCCATGGCAATGATCGATCCGGGCATATTTTTATCACATCCCGGCAGGGCGATCAATGCATCATAATATTGCGCACCACATACAGCCTCAATAGAATCGGCAATGATATCACGGCTAACCAGCGAATAACGCATACCATCAGTTCCATTACTGATGCCATCACTCACCCCAATGGTGTTAAAGATCAATCCAACGAGATCATTATCCCAAACTCCCTGTTTAACCACCCGTGCCAGGTCGTTAAGATGCATATTGCAGGTATTGCCGTCATAACCCATACTTACCACTCCAACCTGTGCTTTTTTCAGATCCGCTTCTGTAAGACCAATACCATAGAGCATGGCCTGGGCTGCGGGCTGTGTTACATCCTGTGTAATCGTCTTCGAATATTTATTCAGTTCACTCATTTATTTCGCTTTATGCTTCTTTGATTGCTGCTGCGTATTCCATTTCCAACACTTTTGCTTTATAAGCCTGTTGTAATTGGTATCCCAAACTTTCTTCCCAGGGAATGGTAAAAGGCACATCATCCATGGATTCCAGTGCTACTACTTCTGCTGCTGTACCGCAATAAAACCCACTATCCGAACCACGCATAGCTTCGGGCTTGAATTGTTGTTCCACAACCGTAATATTCAACTCGCTGCAAAGCTCTATTACTGTAGCCCGGGTAATACCTGGCAAAATATTACCGGTTGCAGGTGTATACAATACATTGTCTCTTTCATAAAAAACATTCGCTCCGGGACCTTCCGCTACATTGCCATGAATATCCAGTAACAGTGCTTCATCATAACCGGCATCTTTGGCTTCCTGACAAGCGAGAATAGAGTTCACATAATGACCAGATACTTTCGCCGCTACCTTAAAGCCACTGGGATTGGGTCTGCGGTAACCGGAAGTCATAATGCGCATCTGATTACTCAGGTAGCCGTTCGTCCATTCCCATGCTGTAATAGCCAATTGGCTTTGCTTACCCTTGGTGAGTGACATGTTGGGTGTACAGAGAACAATCGGACGGATATAAGCATCGCTAAAACCATTCCGATCCAGTAAATCATACGTGATCCGGGTTAGTTCTTCTGTACTATACGCAAAAGGTATACCCATCACCGATGCAGAAAAGCGAAGACGGTCGTAATGCTCTTTTGCTTTAAAAATCCGCGTCCCTTTAGCTGTTGCATAAGCACGAATACCCTCAAATACTGCATAACCATAATGCAGGGATTGGCCATACAAATCCACCGAGGCTTCTCTGGCTTTCTGAAAATTTCCATCGAAATACACAATGGTATTGTCATTGTAATACATATACTGTTTCCGTTTGAATCAAAAAAAAAGCCCCGCCTTTTGGAGGCGGGGCCGTATATCGTTTTATTTTATTAACAGTTATACAAGAGCACCTCCTCCGTTCAGTACAGGGATAATAATGACAGCAACGATAATAATCGTTTGAATAGTGCTGACAGTATTGATGCTGTTTTTGAACATAAAGGAATGCTTACAACGAATGTAGCCACGCCATATCAAAAAACAAAGAACTTTTTTATTTATTTTCTGTTACCGGGTCATTTCCGACAAACAACTGTTCGTTATCTATGATCCTGGAACAGCAAGTGCGATGGCTTGCAGTAACAGATACTGCAAACCATCGCACTCGTAAATGGGTAATCTTATACTACTTATATAATCGTCGACTTATTCAAATCTGCATTCCCGCTATCGACTGTCATTTGTCCTTCCACATAATCAGCAATCAGGTCACCAATAGCTGTAGTAGAATAATTATTAATAGGATCAATGTCACGTGAAACAAAACCATTACTCAATGTCCACTTCACTGCATCACGTACTACTGTTGCCTCCTTATCCAATCCGAAATGATCCAGTAACATCGCCGCAGATAATATAGATCCCAATGGATTGGCTATATCTTTTCCGGCAGCTTGTGGATATGAACCATGTATGGGCTCAAACAAAGCGGTTTGATTACCAACCGAGGCGGAAGGTAATAACCCCAATGAACCACTCAATACGCTGGCTTCATCGCTGATGATATCGCCAAACATGTTCTCGGTAAGCACAACATCAAACTGAGCCGGGTTGAGAATGATTTGCATGGCTGCATTATCAACAAACATATAGTCAACAGCTACATCAGGAAAACTAACCGCGGTCTCCTGAACTACTTTTCGCCAGAGACGTGAGGTTTCCAGCACGTTGGCTTTATCTACCAGGGTAAGCTTCTTACGACGATTTTGTGCATATTGAAATGCTTGCAAGGTTACCCGTTCAATTTCTGTACGTGAGTAGCTACATTCATCAAATGCCGATTGCCCGTCGGCTGCCGTTTCCTTTTTTCCGAAATAAATACCGCCGGTAAGTTCCCGGAAAATCACAAAATCCACCCCCTCCAGGTTCCTGGCTTTCAGTGGCGAAATATGTTGTAATGCTTTGTAAGTATTAATAGGACGGATATTCAGAAATAATTGTAAGGTCTTACGAAGCTTCAGCAGTCCCTGTTCAGGTCTTACTTTGGCTGTAGGATCCTGATCATACTTGGGATGGCCGATTGCACCAAACAAAATAGCATCGCTTGATAAACAGATATTGATGGTTTCATCGGGAAGCGGATTACCCGTTTCATCAATAGCAACAGCTCCCATACTGGCATAATGATAACTGAACTGATGATTAAACCTGCGGGCAATGGCATCCAGGACTTTAATACTTTGAGCGGTTACTTCCGGACCGATACCATCTCCCGGGATTACGGCAATCTGTTTATTCATACTCAGGGTTATAAGGCTTAGGCGTATTGTTTTTCAAATTGTTCTATATCAGTCCGGATACTGAGCAGGTAATCTATATCGTCGTATCCATTCAACAGGCAAGTCTTTTTATACTTGTTGATTTCGAAAGACTCCTGTAAACCGGTTGCATCAATGGTAATAGTTTGTGTTTCCAGGTCAACCGTAATGGTATCATTTGCATTCAATGCAAATACAGCCTGTAGAAATGCTTCAGAAACAGTTACCGGCAACAAGCCGTTATTCAAGGCATTGTTTTTAAAGATATCCGCGAAAAAACTGGATACAACCACTTTGAATCCGTAATCTTTAATGGCCCAGGCTGCATGCTCACGTGAAGAGCCGCATCCGAAATTTTTCCCTGCAACCAGTATCTCTCCGCTATATTGTGCTTCATTTAATACAAAACCAGCTTTGGGTTTTTGTTCATCATCATTGTCATATCGCCAGTCGCGGAAAAGGTTCTTACCAAATCCATCCCTGGTTGTTGCTTTCAGGAAACGTGCAGGTATGATCTGATCGGTATCTACATTCTCCAGTGTCAGGGGTACAAATCTGCTATGTATGCGATTTAATTTTTCCATTACTTTAAATACTTTAGGATAACCACTCTCTTACATCTGTTACAACGCCGGTAATAGCCGCAGCAGCGGCCGTTAATGGACTGGCCAGCAGGGTTCGGGCTCCCGCACCCTGGCGTCCTTCAAAATTGCGGTTACTGGTGCTGATACAATATTCACCAGCCGGAATCTTGTCTTCATTCATACCCAGACAGGCACTGCAGCCAGCCTGGCGAATTTCAAATCCTGCTTCCCGGAATATTGTATCCAATCCTTCTTCTCTCACCTGACGTGATACCTGCTGTGAACCGGGTACAATCATTACCTGTACCTGTGCATTTTTCTTCCTGCCTTTCACCAAAGCTGCTACCTGACGTAAATCTTCGATGCGCGAATTGGTGCAGCTGCCGATAAAGACATGTTGAACAGGCATACCCAATAAGGGCTTACCAGCTTCCAGTCCCATATACTGCAGTGATTTCTGCATGTTTTTACGCTCGCCTTCATCAGTTATGCTTTCCGTTACAGGTACCGATCCATTAACCGGCATACCCAAACCCGGATTGGTACCATAAGTAATCATGGGTTGAATATCTTCTGCACGGATATTGATCTCCACATCAAAACGGGCATCAGCATCGGAATATAAGGACTGCCATTCGGTCACTTTCTTTTCCCATGCTTCACCCGCTGGTGCAAACTCTCTTCCTTTCAGATAAGCAAATGTGGTTTCATCCGGCGCGATCATGCCACCGCGGGCACCCATTTCAATACTCATATTGCAAATGGTCATACGTGCTTCCATCGAAAGGGCACGGATGGCAGAACCGGCATATTCTACAAAGTAGCCGGTAGCGCCGCTGGCCGTCAGCTTCGCAATGATGTACAGAATAATATCTTTGGATACCACTCCTTTATTCAAAGTACCGTCAATATTGATGCGCATGAGCTTCGGTTTGCTTTGCAATAAACACTGCGATGCAAATACCATTTCTACTTCACTGGTACCAATACCAAATGCAATAGAACCAAAAGCCCCATGGGTTGATGTATGACTGTCGCCACACACAATAGTCATTCCAGGCTGGGTAATACCCAGTTCAGGGCCGATGACATGCACAATACCCTGATAAGGGTGGCCAAGACCATACAATTCCACACCATGTCTGGCACAATTCTCAATCAACTGCTGCACCTGTAAGCGGGATAACTCATCCCGTATGGGCAGATGCTGGTTAAGGGTTGGCACATTATGATCGGCTGTAGCCACCACCTGATGGGGGCGGAATACATTTAATCCGCGGTTCTCAATACCCTTGAAAGCCTGCGGACTCGTCACTTCATGAATAAAATGCCGGTCGATATATAATACAGACGGACCACCTTCAATCTGCTTAACCAGGTGTTTGTCCCAAATCTTATCAAATAATGTTTTCGCCATAGTTTTTTTAAAAATGCGTGGCGACAGGTGCCGCCACGCCAATTAAAAACTGTACAATGAGAGACTCTTATGCTACTACCGGCTCTTGCTGGTATGTTTCGGCCAGTTTTTGTAAGTCTTCTTCACCCACTTCTTTTTTACTATCTGCTACCTGCAGAAAATGCTGATAGAGCACATCAATATCATTCCGGTTGAACTGGTATCCCAGTTTCTGAAAACGATGTGCCAGTGCACTGCGACCACTTCTGGCGGTCAGTACGATTTTACTGCCTTCAGCACCCACTTCCTCCGGATTGATGATTTCATAGGTCTGCGCATCTTTCAGGAAACCATCCTGGTGAATGCCACTGGAATGAGAAAAAGCATTGGCACCCACAATAGCTTTATTCGGTTGTACCGGCATACGCATGATATCAGACACTTCGCGGCTGATAGGATTCAGTTGTTTGCTGTTAACATTCGTATAATATCCCAGGGAAGCATGTTGCTTGAGAATCATGACCACTTCTTCCAATGATGTATTACCGGCCCTTTCACCCAGCCCATTGATGGTGCATTCGATCTGGCGGGCTCCATTGAGTACACCGGCAATGGAATTGGCCGTAGCCAGTCCAAGATCATTGTGGCAATGGCAGGAAATAATGGCTTTGTCGATATTAGGCACATTATTTTTCAGAAAGGCAATTTTCTCACCATACTGGTGTGGCAGGCAATAGCCGGTGGTATCCGGTATATTCACCACACTGGCTCCGGCCGCAATCACCGCTTCAATAACACGGGCCAGGTATGCATTGTCGGTACGTCCGGCATCTTCTGCATAAAACTCTACATCGTCGGTAAAATTGCGGGCCCATTTAACAGCCTGTACGGCCCTTTCGAGTATTTCTTCGCGGGTAGCATTGAATTTGGCTTTGATATGGTAATCCGATGTACCAATACCCGTATGAATGCGTGGCTTGCGCGCATATTTCAGCGCCTGGGCAGCCACTTCAATATCTTTCTGCACTGCACGGCTTAGTCCGCATACCGTTGCATTTTTTACGGCGCGGGCTATTTGCTCCACTGATTCAAAGTCGCCCGGACTGGAGATCGGGAAACCTGCTTCAATGATATCAACGCCCAATGCTTCCAGCTTGAGTGCCAGTTCCAGTTTCTCACGGGTATTCAGTTTACAACCCGGCACCTGCTCGCCATCCCTTAATGTGGTATCAAATATGTGAACCTGCTCACCCATCTCTGATTATATTTGAAGTAGTTAAGATGAAAAAGCAAGCTGTTTCATTTGTTAACGATTGCCTTAATTAACAAATTAACAGCCTGCCATAACCGAATTTAGCGCAAGCATAAAGCCCTCGGGGATCAAAATTGGTGTTATTTTACACTCTTTAAGACCACAATAATGGGCTAAAACCCTTGACAGATAAGGATTTTAAACATTTTGAATTACCATGCCCAACCGGAGTACCGATACCCTATTTCAGCTGATTCACTCGCTTGAGCGGGCAGAAAAAAGGCATTTCAAGCTGTATATGAAAGGTCATGGCGAGACGGCCGACCTGAAAGTGGTGCAATTATTC
>JAACZQ010000129.1 GCA_009996675.1 Chitinophagaceae bacterium | reverse complement strand
TCAATCGTTTGAAATGTAGCGCAAAGGTAAAGGCTGTGAGCAAATACCCCTTCGATCCTTTCCAATAATTAAACCGGGATTTTAATCTTTCCGTTTGAAATCGCCCCGTTTCCAGGCTTTGATGAAATCTGCCCAGGCTGCCGGATTCAGGATATTCATAGGCGGCAACTGTCCGGAATAGTAATATTTATTCGCTTGCTGGCGTAATTGGTAATTGATCGCTTCCCGGCCATCGGAGGGCAGGCTGTTGATGAGTATGCGCCGCTGGGCTTCGTCGGTATTTTTCCGGGCAATTTCATAAGCGTCATCCGGTACTTTGTTATTCAGAAAATCACGCTCAAACTGCTCCCGCGTAGGCCGGGGTTTGAGAATGGTGGCTGGCAGATAAGCCGTATCACTGACCAGTAACTGGATTACACTGTACTGATTATCGGTCAAGTCCGTGGGAATTTCAATACTCCGGTTCTTAAAACCTATGCAGGAAAAAGTAATACGATCGCCCTTGAGCACGGCAATGGAGAATACACCGTCCGGATTGGTAATGGTACCCCGTCCCTTGCCCTCTACAATAATACTGGCCGACGGAATGGCCCGTAAACTGTCGGCCGTCATCACCACCCCGAATAACTGGATCACCGAATCGCGGTAAATATTCCGCTGGGCATGGGTTTTGCCGAAACTTAATAAAATCAGCCCTAAAAAAAGATATTGTAGCTTTCTCTTCATCGGCATAAAAATAATAAGGCTTTATCGATCAACACGGGTTCTGAACCTGATCTTTTCGAATTCCGATCATTTCCAACAAAGTAAGCCCCATAGCGGTTAACTTTGCAGCCAGAATTGTTTTTTTAACAAAAACTTGCGTGATGACAGAAGCTGCAATATTGGAAGCCCTTGGTAATGTACAGGAACCCGATTTAGGTAAAGACCTGGTGACGCTGAATATGGTGAAAGACATTAAAATTCAGGGAGATGATGTGAGTTTTACCATTGTACTGACTACACCAGCCTGTCCGATGAAAGATATGATGCGTACGGCCAGTGAAAATGCCATCAAACTGCTGGTGAATAAATCGGCTCGTGTATCAGTGAATTTTACGGCACAGACTTCCAGTACCCGTAAAGACAATCAGCAGGTGCTCAGCGGAGTGAAAAATATTATAGCGGTCGTGAGTGGTAAAGGCGGTGTGGGTAAAAGTACCATTTCTGCCAACCTGGCCCTGGCCCTGGCCGAAGGAGGTGCTTCGGTTGGACTGATGGATGCAGATATTTATGGTCCCAGTGTACCCATTATGTTTGGCGTTCGTGGCGAGCGTCCGATGATGAAGGAAGTGAATGGAAAAGGTATGATCATTCCCCTCGAAAAATTCGGGATCAAACTCATGAGTATCGGGTTGCTTGTGGACGAGAAAAATGCTGTGGTTTGGCGTGGCCCCATGGCCAGCAGCGCTATCCGGCAATTTGTGACGGATGTTGATTGGGGTAATCTCGATTACCTGGTTATTGATATGCCTCCCGGTACCGGTGATATTCACCTTACACTCATGCAAACTGTTCCTGTTACCGGCGTAATCATCGTAACCACACCACAGCACGTGGCATTGGCCGACGCCAAAAAAGGTATTGCCATGTTTGGCCAGGCACAAATCAATGTACCCATTATTGGTCTTGTGGAAAATATGTCATACTTCACACCGGCAGAGCTTCCTAACAATAAATACTATCTTTTTGGCAAGGAAGGCGGCAAAAAACTGGCAGAAGAATATGAGCTGGCATTTCTGGGCCAGGTTCCCCTGGTACAAAGCATCCGTGAAGGTGGAGACGCAGGTACCCCGGCTATGTTGAGTAATGAAGTGCTGAGTTTGCAGGCCCTGCGCAGCTTTGCGGCCAACGCGGTACGCAATATTGCCATCCGCAATGCCAGTCAGCCCACCACCCGTCCTGTTACCGTAGATGCCTGATTGCTTTTTGATCAACGGTAAAACCCGGGGCCGGACGATTTCATAGCTTTACTCCATTCTTTCAACACTATAGCTATGTATCATCTCCCGCAGTATAAAGAACAGGAGAATGCTGTTGTTATTGCTTTTATGAAAGCACATCCCTTTGCCATGCTTATCGGGGCCGATCAGCAGCAACCTGTGGCAACACAGATACCGGTGATGATCAAAGAGCGGGATGGCCGGTTGTTTATACAGGGACATTTCATGAAACAAACCGATCACCACAAAGCTTTCGAAACGAATAAACAGGCACTGGTGGTTTTTACCGGTCCGCATACCTATATAAGTGCCAGCTGGTATAGTAACCAGCAACAGGCATCCACCTGGAATTATATGTCTGTTCACGCCCGCGGGGAATTACAGTTCCTGGGAGATGAACAGTTGCTGAACATGCTGGACGAGCTGACCGCCCATTTTGAAAATAATCCCAACTCCCCCTCCTTATACCAGCACCTGCCGCAGGACTATATCAACCGGCTTGTAAAAGCCATTGTGGCGTTTGAAATCCCGGTGACGGACCTCCAACATGTATTCAAACTGAGCCAGAACCGCGATCCGCAAAGTCATCGGCAGATTATTGACCGCCTGAAACAGGGTGATGCCGATGCACGCGCCATTGCAGCCGAAATGGAAAAACGCAGTTCCTGAAAAATGACTGATTGTAACTGAAAAAATTACCTGTCGGGTTTTTCCCTTAACTCCCCAAGGTTTACCGGATTCGGGTAGTCAAAACCAACCCCTTTTGTGATGGCAGGGGGTATTCATCTGTTTTACCCATACCCCAGGCCCTGGTAATATTTTCTTCCGGGCAAATCCGTATTTCCGCATCTGTCGTATATGCTATCGTAAACTAAATGCTAAAACATAAAACACGATTATGAAACGATTTTTGATGCTTTTGTCAGCAGTGCTGGTATTTCAGGTAAGTCAGGCACAGGAAAAAACAGTAGAAGTGGGTGGTGCACCGATGTATCCATCCAAGAATATTGTTGAAAATGCCGTTAATTCAAAGGATCATACTACCCTGGTAGCCGCAGTAAAAGCTGCCGGACTGGTAGAAACCCTTCAGGGAGCAGGCCCATTCACTGTATTTGCCCCTACGAATGCAGCTTTCGACAAGCTCCCTGCGGGTACCGTTGAAACATTGGTAAAGCCGGAAAATAAAAGCCTGCTCACTAAAATACTCACCTACCATGTGGTGGCAGGAAAATGGGATGCCAATGCCATCGCCAAAATGATTCAGGAAGGAAAAGGCACCGCTACTATTCAAACAGTATCTGGTGGAACGTTAAAAGCTTCTATGAAAGGGAAAAAACTGGTACTGACCGATGAAAAAGGCGGAGAGGCGACTGTGACCATCAGTAATGTGTACCAAAGCAATGGGGTTATACATGTGATAGATCATGTTGTATTGCCTAAATAAGGTAAAAGAACGTCCAATCTGACCGGCAGGTATAACCTGCCGGTTTTTTTGTGTTTGTCAATCGCCTTGTTTTGTGCAATTTTGCCGCAAGGGCAGAACCCGCTTCTCTATGAAAAAAATCATCATCACCCTCGACGGATTTTCATCCTGTGGTAAGAGTACCCTGGCCAGGCAATTGGCCAGAGAATTGAATTATGTGTTTATTGATAGCGGAGCCATGTATCGCGCCATTACCCTGTACTTTTTACGTGGACATATCGACTGGCAGGATGAACAGGCGGTGGTGAGTGCATTACAGGAAATCAGTTTACGTTTTGAGTACAATCCGCTTACCGGTACCAGTGATATGTTGCTGAATGATGAGAATGTAGAAGCCCTGATTCGGGATATGCTGGTGAGTGAGCATGTGAGTGCGGTTGCTGCCTTGAAAGAAGTCCGGGAATTTGCTGTGGCGCAACAACAGCAAATGGGATTGGAAAAAGGGATTGTAATGGATGGAAGGGATATAGGCACAACAGTATTTCCGGAAGCAGAACTTAAAATATTTGTTACGGCAGAT
>JAACZQ010000128.1 GCA_009996675.1 Chitinophagaceae bacterium | reverse complement strand
GATCCTGCAGTCCGGGTAGAACGCAGATATAAAGAATTGTTTGAGAAGAATCCGGCTATTACTATTGAAGAAGTAAAGCGCAATCTCGAAATGCGTGATTATATCGACAGCAACAGGGAATTCAGCCCCTTACGCCAGGCATCAGATGCTTTGGTGCTGGATAACAGTAACTTAACAAGAGAAGAGCAACTGGCCATTGCCTTGAAATGGGCCCGGGAACGGATGTAACAGCCTTTTTGTTGCAAAAGGTACTATCTTGCAAAAAAAAGGGCCCTTCCGTGGAAACGGAACGACCTCTACGATTGCTTGCCATACGAAAATTCTTACGGGTTGAATTACCCAACTATGTAGACTGCGCGGACGCGCTAGTTTCGATTTTTTGCCAGTAACGGTTCACCTGCTATAAAATAGCCCCCGTTTTCTGAAACGAAATTAGGGAGCAAAATCAGTCGGCCGGAAATAAGTTTCTACGTTTTTTATTATGCTAAAAGCTGTTTGAAAACGCTGAAACCCTTTCTGGTATTGGTTTTCCTGTAAAAATGTATATGATGCCCAACCGAACTCAGGATCCTTTATTTCAACTTATTAAATCCCTCCAGAAATCGGAGAAACGCCATTTTAAGCTCTATATACGCCGGAATTCAGCCAAAGAGGACCTGAAAATCATTCAATTGTTTGACGCACTGGAAAAAATGGGAGAGTACGATGAGAGGCTCCTGCTGAAAAAACTCAGTTCCATTGAGAAGCCGCAACTGGCCAACCTGAAAACACATTTGTACAAACAACTGTTAGCCAGCCTGCGCCTGCTGAAAAGCAATGAAAGTGTGGATATGCAATTGCACGAACAGCTGGATTATGCCCGTATACTGTATAATAAAGGACTGTATCACCAAAGCCTCAAGATACTCGACCGTGCAAAAGACGTGGCCCATCAGTATCACCAGGAAAGTTTTCTTATTCAGATTATTTCACTCGAAAAGAAAATAGAAACCCTGCATATAACACGCAGTATGCAGGACCGGGCAGAACGATTAACCGCAGAAGCCAATCAGGTTAATGAAAAAAGACAGGTCATTACCCAGTTGTCGAACCTGGCGTTGCAATTATACAGCTGGTATGTGAAGTACGGACATGCGCGCAATGAGGCTGATGAAAAAGATATCAAACAGTTTTTCCGGGAACAATTACCACCGGATGCGTTTTTGCTGAATGGCTTTTATGAAAAGCTATACCTCTGTCAGAGTTATTGCTGGTATGCTTTTATCCGGCAGGACTTTATCATGTATTACCGGTACAGTCAGCAATGGATAAACCTGTTTGAGCAGGAACCAGGCATGATTGAAGTGGAGACCGGTCATTATATCAAAGGGCTTCATAACCTGCTGAATGCACATTTTGACCTGCGGAATTTCCGGAAATTTTCAGTTGTGTTGCAGCAGTTTGAAGCTTTTGCGGATAAAGCATCTTCGGGTACACAGGAAATATTCCGGATTCACAGTTTTATTTATATCAATAGTGCCAGACTTAATAAACACCTGATGGAGGGCCGGTTCCGGGAAGGCCTGACCCTCATTCCCTATATCGAGGAAAAATTAACCGAATATGCTTTGTTCATCGACCAGCACCGGGTACTGGTTTTCAACTATAAAATAGCAACCCTGTATTTTGGCAGTGGTGACTATAATCGCAGTATCGATTATCTGCGCCGGATCATCAATGACCAGGTTGATCTGCGGGGAGACCTGCAATGTTATGCGCGGTTGTTGCACCTGATGGCGCATTATGAACTGGGTAATGTTGAGTTGATTGAAACCTCACTGATCAAATCGGTTTATCGTTTCATGGCCAAAATGGATAATCTTACGGTTATTGAAGAAGAAATGTTCCGTTTCCTGCGCCGTTCTTTTCATATCTCATCCCGCCAGGTACGGGAGGAACTCAAAGATTTCCTAGTTAAAATCAAGGCGTTCGAAAAAAGTCGCTTTGAAACCCGTGCTTTCGCCTACCTGGATGTAGTATCCTGGGTGGAAAGTAAGGTGTACGAACAAACCATGGAAGAAGTCATTCACAACAAATTCCTGCAGAGCAAACGCAGATAAGTTTATTGTTCAAAGTAAGCCAGGGAACCACCCACCCATGTTTTATCCTGGTTATACCGGACGCCAATCATCTTACCCTTACTGAGGCGGGCCAGATTATTGGTTGCTATGGGGCGGGCTTCGCCGTCTTTCCAGAAATAGAAAATCCTGATTTCGGCTTTGGCAGGTCCATCGGGTGTAACAATCACATCCGCATAGGTTACTTTACGCTGCAGGATCCAGTTTTCAGGATCGGTGACGGCTTCAATATCGGCGGGTGTAACATCAATCACCACACCCTGACCGGCAAAGGAAAAAAGTGGTTTGAGTACATAGTTTTCCAGGTCATCCGGTAATTGCTGAATCTCATTCAGGAAACGGGTCTCCGGTACATAGGGGTGACGGATAAAAGGAAGTGTGTATTTGCTGATTCGGTAAAACCAATTGGGGTGTGGAACCCATTCCACATCCAGTTCTTCCAGTAATAATTTACCTTTTTCCTGTATGGCAGCTGATTGTTGCTGCAGGTCGTCGAAAATAATGCGGTTGTAGATTCTTTTGATCCGGATTTTTCTGCCATCGGGATGTGTATAATACAAGCGGTTTCCTTCCTGGATCAATTCGGTCAGGCAAACAATGGAAATACCGGTATAATCCGCTGTACAGTAAAAATCAATCTTTGTTTTTTGTTCATGCGGCAGTATTTCCAGTAAAACCACTTCTTCGGGCTGGTGATGGCCTACAATGATTTCTTTCAGCAGGCCGATATAACTGTTGTGATCGAGTCCATTGAAATATGTGCTGTAATGAGCTGGTATCGCAAAATGCCTGCGGGCCACCATATCCATCCATGCCTGGTAGGCAAATAAAGTGGGGAATCCCTGCATTTCTATGAGTTGTGGTTCCATTTCACCGGCTTCGTTTGTACAAATGCCAAAATCAAATGCAATAAAATGGGAGTGTCCGGTTTCATTGGGTACCCGCACATTGGCGGGTATGGCATGAGCCGTGAGGGTATTGAAATTAAACTGTGTAATAACGTCTACAATACTTTCGCAGGCAGCCAGTACTTTCTCCCTGAAAACTTTATCCAGGAAAACCGGGGTTTCGGCAACGCGAAATTCAATGGCACCGGGGTGTTTACTGTTGAGGTCGTTCAGGTAAGCCTGATACTGGGCTTCACTGAACTGTGCGTTAAAGGATTGTCTGATACCGGGAACCATGCGTACTGTTTCTTTAGCATGAATATACAAAAAGCATTGCAACCTTGCTGTATCGCTAAGGATGCGTTAAAGCTGGTTCTCCCATTGCGAGGTTCAGGAAATTGGGGAGTACTTTCTGGTAGGTGAGCAGTATTTTACCCGGGTCTTGTAGTTGTTCCACCATGCTCTGCCATTTGGCTTCCCCGTGGTTCTCAATTACCGTCTGTTTTTTATCCTCCCGCAGCAGGTACATGTGCATACCCGTGGCATCGGCTTCGGGATGAAACTGGGTGCCGATGAAATGATCATTGAAACGGATGGCCATAATGGCCCGTTCATAGGGTACATGCGGCCGGTTCTTTTCAATCGCCAGGATATGTGCACCCATATTGATCAATTGTGCATGATCGGGCTCAATTACCTGGTAATCGCGACTGTCGACACTGTAAAAGGGATCGGTTAAGCCATCAAAAACCGGCTCCTGTTTACCTTCTTCCAGCATATGAATAGGGAAAACACCAAAAGCGGTGGATTTGCGCTTACAAACATTCCCGATCCGGAAATACCGGCAGGCCAGCTGAAAACTATGGCAGATGAAGAAAATATGTTTTTTCTGTTCTTCTGTGCATTCGTTATTCCAGCCGATAACAGATTCCAGCCAGCCAAAATAATGGTTTTCCCAGTCACTACCCTCACTTTCCAGCGGAGACCCTGGCCCGCCGCTGGAGATATACAAATCATAACCAA
>JAACZQ010000127.1 GCA_009996675.1 Chitinophagaceae bacterium | reverse complement strand
CCGAGAAGCCAAGGCGGGCTTTTTATTGAAATAGTTCCTGGTCAGGCGACCAACAACGGCAACGTTAATTACAAAGCCCACTCAAACTCCAAACTTTTGGAAAGTTCCGAAACTTTCCAAAAGTTAACTACCGCAATGTCCCCACCTGAAAACTACGCCAGGAATGCCAGTATTCCTGGTATGCCCGCACAGACGACAACTGCTTACCAGCCAATACACCCGATACACAGGTTCCATCCATATTCCATACGGATCCGGTTTGCTTGTCCGTCAACTGATCCATTCCGGATAGTTTCATAAAATCCAGATGCTTTCCATCTACTACCCGGCTCCAGGCATGAAATGATGCTGAATCTTTTTCCAGTACAATAACAAGCGGCAATCCGGGCAGGGAATCCTGTATCAGCTGCTGTTTGACCAATTCGTTCCAATCATATGCTTTGGCGGTATGCGCATGCACAATACCCAGCACCCACGATTTATCTTTCCAGGAAAGACTATCACGCCTGGTCAGGTTACCCTTCGATTTCCCCTTTTCATAATTGACCATCTTCGCATACGCTTCCGTAAAACCGGTATCGGGTTGCATCACCCAGGTAGTAGGATGTTTACGTTGCCATGCCGACAATATCATTTGTTCCGATGGTAGCTCTTCCAGGGAAGTCCCTTTGAGAGGCCCCGTTATCGCTTCACCCGAAACCTGTCGCCACCAGCTTTTCGTAGTGGCATCTTCGAACATAGCATTGAAATGATCCATACCCACCAACCTGAATTGTTCCGGTTTGCCATGAACAAGCGGACTAAATACCCGTCCCGTTCTGCACACCGTGCAATAGGTAACCATCACCGGTAGACCCCCAACCGTATCTCTTACCTGGTGATGGTATCCGATATACTGAATGGGGTAAGCTTTGGCTTCGCCATTGATAACAATACCCAGAACCAGTTTATCCGGAGCAACGGTATTAGCCTTTCCCTGGGCAAATTTTTTATTGCCGGGTTGATAGAACATCACATCCGCTTCCAGCTGATAATGGATCATATAAAAAACAGCGGCATAGACCAGTAGCAGTATCACAAGAGCAATCTTTTTCCATTGCTTCCCGGACTGCTTAAATAAATGCAGGGCAGGGTACGCAATCAGCACCAATGCTATCAGGCGGAGCCACCAAATATTATTGGCGAGCCAGTAAGCGAGATCAATGGTGTTGGCCTGCTGACTGCCGGGGAATGGCATGATCAGGTATACCCTAAGTATTTCTGAAACAAATAACAATACAAAACCAGCGGCTAACAGGAATGTTCTCATGTGCTGAAGTTAAACTGCACCGGTATTGATGCTATAGTAAGATAAGAAAGATACCGGCATTGTACTATTTTTATCCCTCAATCATCCCGATGTCCGGAGAAACCAATCTGTCAATATTACTGCAATCCCTGCAGCCACAATTACAGGAAGGGGTATATGTATTTTGTACCATACCGGAACATCACCCGATACCTGTTGACAAAGTATTATTCTTTTTCCGGGAAGAAGAAGGCATCAGCCTGATCCTGACGCAGGAAAACGCCGAGTCATTGTCCATTCCCTATAGTTATGCAGCTGCCTGGATCAGTTTACAGGTACATTCATCCCTGGAAGCTGTTGGACTCACGGCTGCATTCTCCCATGCCCTCACGCAGGCAGGCATCAGCTGCAATGTAGTGGCAGGTTATTACCACGATCACATTTTTGTAGCTTATTCCCAGGCCCATGCCGCCATGGAAGTCTTAAATGCGCTGCGCAAGTAAACAGCCATCAATTGCCATAAAACTTCCAGGAAGTTTCAAAATTTTTAGGCAGCTGCTGTTTCAACAGAATGGCCCGCAGCATTTCTACCGGCATAGCATTCTCCTGCAAAATAGCATCATGGTATTGCTTATACGTCATTTTACCGCTGTCTACCAGTTCCTTTTTCAAAGCCCAGAACTGGAATGCCCCAATCATATAACCGGTCTGATACAAGGGTGGATATTGTCCGGTAAAAGAACGGCGCACTTCACCTTCTGCTGTTGAACGCTCATGCCCTACCCGGTCTACCAGGAAATCAATACACTGTTGGGGCGTCCATTCACCCAGATGATACTTCAGTGAGAATATAATTCTTGCGCAACGATGCATGCGCCAGAACAACATGCCAATCTTGTCCTCCGGTCCGCGTGGAAAATTCATATCCCACAATAAAAACTCCCAATACACCGCATTGCCCTCCGACCAGAATGGTGTACCAAATCTGCGGTATGTCTTGTAACGGTTATTCATATACCATTGTAGGTGATGTCCCGGTAACAGTTCATGGTGCACCACGGCGCGGGAGAAATGCGGGTTATTACCCCGCATACTCATCAGCTTATCTTCTTCCTTCATGGTATTGGTGGGATAGGAAATCAGCAAGCCGCTGCCGCCCAGGAAAAAAGGTGCAAAGAGCTGCCGCTCCGGTGTCATCATATTCATGGTCCAGTCTTCATCCGACAATGCCGGAATGGTAACCAGGTCATGCTTCTTTAAGAAAGCAATGGATTCATGATACAACTGCATGATGGCTTCGGGCTGTTTCCCTTCCGGCACGAAAGTGTTTTTTACTTTTTCCTGTGCCGCCCGCCAGTCATCACCAAAACCCATTTCCTTACTGGCTTTCAACAGTTCTTTCTCACACCAGGCAAATTCCTTATTAGCAATATCCATCAGTTCTTCCGGCGTATAAGGTATCATCTCGAATTTCAGTTGTGCAATCAGTTCCTCGCGGCCAATGGGGTTACCCACAATACCGCTCTTGTCTTCTTTCTGGGTACTGCCTGCACGACCCTTGGCCCGCAAAGCATTGGCATAAACATTCAGGATGCTGTCGGCCGACCGGTAAGGCAGGGGTATGCGCCAGCTGAACAGGGGATCATAGCCATTGTAAAAATCGTAGACCGATTTCAGCGCATCCTGCAAGCCTTTAACCGTGGTGTAAGCACTCTCTCCCAGTTCCATGTTCATGGCGGGCGCTTTGGTCAATTGTTGCTGCAAGCTGCGTACCTGGCCAGTAATGGTATTCAGGTCCTGCGCCAGCCGGGAAACATCCATGGCAGCACCACGCCGACGCAGCTTTTCCACCTGGTAAATCTGATCCGCAAAGGGATACCATGCAATATTCTGGTTAAACTCCCGCTCTTCCTTCTCCAATAAACGCAGACGGTTCTGCAGATTGCGACGGAACAAAATAAAATCTACGCGGCTGCCAACAGACAACTTATCAAAATTCATTTTGTCCAGGGAAGACAGGTATTCGAGATGTATTTTTTTCAGGCGTTCCCTTCTTTCCGGTGAATTGGAAACGGTATACAACTGTCCGATACTCAGGTTATCGGCATTGTATTGTACCATCAGGTTATTCACTTCGCTGTTTTGTTCGTACAGTGGAGATACAGAAGACTGTCCGGATGCAAAAGCAGCGAACAGCAGCAGGAAGGCAAAGCATACATTTTTCATAGCAATAGCATGGTAATACCCGGAAGATACGCAGCCATTACTATCATACCAAACGGGAAAAGAGCCGGACCCAAACAACCAATACAACGAGACATAAAATTTTCTGTGTGCATCAGAGCCTTCTGTGGCTAAAATTTCCCGGTAAGCACCCTATCAAACCATTACAATACGCTTGGTAGTGATTTGCTACTTTTGCAGCATCAATCCATCCATATGCAAATACGGGAACTAAGCCTGCGAACCAATAACCTGTTGGCAACAGCACAGTTTTATACACAGGTGCTGGGCCTTGCTTTACTGGATCAAACCCCAACAAGCATACGATTGTCCATCGGAACATCCACGCTTTGTTTTAAAGCGATACAAGCCGATCATTCACCCCAATACCATTTTGCGATCAGTATACCCCATAACCAGGTAGTATTTGCCATTGACTGGATGAAAAACCGTGCGGATTTATTACCTGTTGACAATGGCCTGATAGCAGATTTCCGCAACTGGAATGCCGAAGCCATTTATTTCAACGATAACAATGGAAATATCGTGGAATTCATAGGTCGCCGCGACCTGGATAATGCTTCCGGCCAGGTATTTTCCAGTGATAGTCTGCTCGCAATCAATGAAGCAGGTATTGTTACACCCGATCCACTTGCTTTGGCAGAGAAGCTTAAATCAAACTATGGAATTCCTGATTTCAGCAGAGGGCCCAGGCTGCCCGATTTTACGGCATCGGGTACAGATGAAGGATTATTGATCATCGCACAAACCGGACGCAACTGGTATCCCACTTCGCAGCCTGCTGCACAGGAGCCCATACAGGTATGCCTGATAAACCAGGGGCAAGAGATACATATTCATTTCAATTAAACGCCGGACTGTGACTGTTGTGTTTGTAACCGCGCAGCAATAAAGGCAATCACTGTTTTAACAGGCTGTTTCCAATACCCGCCCTTACCCGAATCAAAAGCCTGTTTCCAGGCAGTATAGCCTTCTGTGAAAGCGGGAATCTGGTCCAGATGTTTGTCGAATTCAGTAACAGAAGCCATCAGTGCATCGGCTGAAAAAGGCAGGTGTTCCAGGCTTCTGGTACCTGGTATGATCAACCCATCGACCCGGATATGTATGATGGCATCATCTTCCAGCTCATCAATAGTCAGCACCGTGAGGGTAGACTGTTCCTCACCATCCCTGGTATCATACTGCCAGCGCTGGCCCGGCATAAAAATATTGATTCCGTCCATCCGGTAAAATACGTATTAATCCGCTTTTTATACCCTACCCGGGCGGACAGGTTTTCTGAAGCTGAAGAAAATCATCGCAGCACCAGTCAGTAACCCTAATGCCACCAGCAGCAGTGCCTCCTGTATATAGGGAACAACAATATAAAACATGGCACAGAGTCCCTGTAACATCAGCAATACTTCATTCGCTGCAATGCTGCATACAAAAACTACCACACCTTTACGCAAGAGGAAAGCAGATGGCGGTTGAGGGAACAACTGCAAAACAGTTAATAAAAACAAGCTGATGATACCTAGTAAAACCAGGTGCAGGTAACCGATAACAATGGGCCGGAAACCAAAAGCCAGGTCGCTGAGTGCCGGAATGGTAGAAAGCAGTTGTAAAAGCAATTTGATCACCAGGGCCAGGAAACACAAGGCAGCGGTTCGCCTTGCCAGTACCGGCCAGTCCTTTGTACAATAAGGCCAGGCTCCCAGCAGCATACGAAACAGCAACCAGCAGCCAACCACCTGAGCCAAAGCTGCCGTAGCAATCAACAGATAAGCCCAAAGCGGCAAGGATAGCCATAGTACCGACAAAAAATAAGCAGGAACACAGGCAAGAGCAAAAAGCCGGAAAATAGTTGACTGGTAGCGGATGACCTGTGGATATTTACCAAGCAGGGTAAACAATAAACCCATGCAGGCAAAGAAAAACCAGCCATTGTATTGAAAATGCAAAAAGAAATAAACAGAAGCCAGGTACCACGCTTGGTTAACCCAGTGATTCGCCATCATAAAAGATAATCCAAATGCACCCAGTGAAGACATCACCAGGAAAAGCAGTGCCGCCTTAAACCAATTTCCCGCAATGGGCTGTTGCCGTTTGATGTCGCTCCAGAATTGCCACGCAAACCAATAGGAAACGAGTATAGAAGCAGTGGAGCAGCTGATGGATAACCATCCATAACCCTGGAAAGGAAAACTCAGCAGCATGCCATAAGCCGTCAAAAGATTGGCTTTGAAGATGGGTGTATACCTGCGCAGGGTTTGCTCTGGCCCAGTAAACCCCGCTACCATAAAAATCATCAGCAACTGGGTGATCCAGCCAGAAAAAGCAAAATGGGAATGTGCATGCAGAATATGTTTCTGGTGAACCCAGGGCAGGGAAAAAACAATCTTATACCGCATGATAAAGCCAAGAACGGCAACCAGTAAAAGGTTTAAAACTGCGATCCTGATCCATTGATTGTAAGCATTACCCATCCACCCACTTTTGCATGCAAATTAGTATGACACTGCAGAGCACTTTATGATCTCAATCACATCAGCAATAGACTTTGCCCTTGTCGATCATCAACTGCCCCTTTTTATGCAGGTTGCGAATAGTCCTGATAACCGTCTCAACCCGCATACCCGTCATGTCTGCAATCTGCTGACGGGTTAGCTTAATACGATTGCATTCCGGACAGATATTTTTCTTACGTTGTTTGAAATAGGCAAACAGCCTGGAGATACAGTGCTCAGGATCATGTTGGGCCAGCTCCTTGATGACATAGAACTTAAACCGGATCCGCTCAATCATGAGTTTGGAAAATTCCAAATGGATGGCCGGATGATCCCGAAGCAAGTTCAGAAATACATCTTTCTGTAAACGGATTACGATACTGTCTTCATTGGCAATAGCACTGGCAGCATAAGGCTGCCCGTCTAAAAGCGGAAGTTCCCCGAAGGACTCACCCGGCTCAATCATTACCTGTAAAAATTCACGGCCTTCTTCATTAATATTGGCCCAACGGATACTGCCACTCACGAGCTGATAATAAAAAACAGCAGTGCCACCCTCCTGGAAAACAAAATCACCCGAAGCAACTTGTTTATAAACGCCTCCCCAGGCCAGCAGTGTATTAATGTCTACAATCATGGCTTTTATTTCCGTAAAACTAAAAACCAGGTATAGCGATAGGTATGATTTTGCGCAGGAAGAAACATGATATATATCATGTTTGAATTTTAAACCAATTGCTAATGAATCGATTATGAAATCCCGTCAACAAGCTTTCCAGGCAATATGATTGAACGCATAAAAGCAGAGCAGATACACTGGTAATCTTGTATGGAACTTTTGCTTACTGCTTAAAACATCAACCATGAAAAAAATTATTGCTATCCTGATTACCGGATCCATCATTGCAGCCTGTGGCGGCGGCAATTCGCACACAACAGCAACAAATACTGCACCATCGCCTGAAACAGCCCAGGCAGGTAATAATGAAAATCCGGCTTATGATCCCAACCGGGGAGAAGGAAAATTCAAAGATGTGCAGGTGAATCCCAAACTGGATATGGCCATCGCCAATGAAGGACAAAAAGTATACAATGTAAAATGCAGCAGTTGCCATAAACTCTCCAGCGAAAAACTGGTTGGCCCTGGATGGAGCGGCGTAACCAGCAGACACCAGGCAGCCTGGATCCTGAATTTCATTACCAATACCGATGCCATGCTCAATATAGACCCCAAAGCGCAGGCCCAACTGGAAATATGCCTGGTAAGAATGCCCAATCAGAGCCTGAGCGATAAAGAAGCATTATCCCTCTATGAATTCATGCGGAAGAATGATGGGGTTAAATAACTGATTGATTACAAACTAAACTATTCTATAATGACACGCTTTGCTTACAAACAATGGGCCTTACTGATCAGTTGCCTGAGCCTCAGTATGTTTGCCTGTAAACCCAAAAATACCGGCAGTGCCGTTGGTGCCGACGCGGCTGCCAAAGCCTATGTGGCACCCGGACAATACGATCAATACTACAATTTTGTATCAGGTGGATTCAGCGGACAAATGAGTGTATACGGATTACCATCGGGCCGACTGCTACGGGTAATCCCTGTTTTTTCTGTTGATCCGGAAAAAGGATGGGGCTACAGCGAAGAAACCAAGGCCATGCTCAATACCTCCCACGGCATGGTGCCCTGGGATGACTTGCACCATACCGAAATGTCCCAAACCAATGGTGAAATCGATGGCCGCTGGGTCTTTGGCAATGCCAATAATACCCCACGGGTTGCCCGCATTGACCTGACCACTTTCCGCACCACAGAAATCATTGAACTGCCCAACAGCGCCGGCAACCACAGTTCACCATTTATTACCGAAAATACCGAATACGTGGTGGCAGGCACCCGCTTCAGCGTGCCACCCGATGATGCCAACGGCGATGTAGCCATTGATACCTATAAAGACAATTTCAAAGGTACCATCAGCTTTATCAGCGTTGATAAAACA
>JAACZQ010000126.1 GCA_009996675.1 Chitinophagaceae bacterium | reverse complement strand
TTTGCATACATATCACACCGTATTCCCGAAATCAGCGATGAAATTTATCGTGTAGATGATGCCATGATGGCTGGTTTTGGCTGGGAGATCGGCGCTTTTGAAAGCTGGGATACCCTGGGCGTTTCCCAAACAGTGGAAGCGATGAAAAAAGCGGGTTATGCACCTGCCTCCTGGATTGATGATATGCTGGCTGCCGGCATCAACTCTTTTTACAAAGTGGAAGGGGGTAAACAACACTATTATGACCCCGCTACCAAATCTTATAAAGCCAAACCGGGTGGTGAATCATTCCTAATCCTGAATCACAACAGCGACAAACTGGTTTGGAAAAACAGTGCCTGTCGTTTATATGATATAGGTGATGGAGTAGCTGGTTTCGAGTGGAGCTCCAAAATGAATAGTATTGGCGGAGAAGTACTGGAAGGTCTGAATAAAGCGATTGGCATTGCCGAAGAAAAATTCAAAGGACTTGTTATTGGTAATGAAGGACCCAATTTCAGTGCAGGAGCCAATGTGGGTATGATTTTTATGCTGGCCATTGAACAGGAATACGACGAGCTGGATATGGCGATCCGTATGTTCCAGAACAGCATGATGCGTGTTCGGTATTCATCCGTACCCGTAGTTGTTGCACCACATGGTTTAACTTTAGGTGGAGGTTGTGAGATGAACCTGCATGCCGATAAAGTTTGTGCAGCCGCTGAAACCTATATTGGTCTGGTTGAACTGGGTGTGGGTTTGATTCCGGGAGGCGGAGGCACTAAAGAATTTGTGGTTCGTGCCGCAGATGAAATGCACGAAGATGAGCCGGAAACCATCACCCTAAAAAATCGTTTTTTCTCCATTGCCACAGCCAAAGTAGCTACCTCTGGTATGGAAGCGTACGAACTGGGTATACTGCGAAAAGGGCATGATGAAGTAGTTATGAACCTGGGAAGAAGACTGTCTGAAGCTAAAAAATCTGTCATTGCACTATACGATCAGGGCTATACCACTCCCATCCAGCGCAAAGACGTTAAAGTATTGGGGCGTTCTGCATTAGGCGCCATGTATGCTGGTATCAACGGTATGTGGCGTGGCGGTTATGCAACCGATCATGATGCCGTGGTAGCCAAAAAACTGGCTTATGTTATGTGTGGCGGAGATTTAAGCGAACCCACCCTGGTATCAGAACAATACCTCCTGGATCTCGAACGGGAAGCTTTCCTGAGTCTTTGTGGTGAGAAAAAAACACTGGAACGTATTCAGAGTGTCTTAAAAAGCGGAAGACCCATCCGAAACTAAAATACAATGGAGACCCAAAAGGTCTCCTTTTTTTATCCATTCATTTTAACCCGCAGCAGGAACCGGTCTCCTGTACCAGGTTTACTATCATACCACAAAGCCTGTCCCATATTGGTTTCCAGCCATGCTGAAACCCCTGACAAACCAGTCTTGTATACATCCGTAGTATCCTGTACATACAAATGTAAGCGGTCTATCCCCGAATAACCCATACCCGACACCTCTATACTGGCATATTGATCTCCTGCCTGTATGTGCAGGGCCAGTATGCGTGGTGTACCCATATGATTAATGAGGTATCTGATAACCGTTGTTAGTACAGCGCCAAACTCAGTGGCTGGTAGCAGACTGAACAGCGGAACCGTGGGTGGATATAATACCAGCTGAACATCTTTTGCCATGGCATAATCAGCCAGGCTTACCAGCAGGTCTTCTGCCAGTAGCACTAGGGATACCGGTGCTTGCTTATTGTTGTTTTTGGGTAATAAAGGAAACGTCAACAGGTAGTATTGATTGGTTAATATAAGCTTTTTCCCATACCGGTCAAACCCTCACCCCGTATACCGTTGGTAAAACGGGAACGCCCGTCATCAAGATTCTTATGAACAGAAGCAGATTCCAATTATCTTTAAACAAGAACCCTTTATTCCCATTTATCTCAATAACTGCTTATGCAACCTGTACTTTCCATACAAGGTATTTCCAAATCCTACGGGAGAATACAAGCCCTCAACCAGGTTTCTTTTGATGTACCTGCTGGCTGTGTTTTTGGCATCCTCGGTCCCAATGGCAGCGGCAAAACCACTTTATTAAGCATCCTGCTCGATATACTTCGTGCAGATGCAGGCACCTATCGCTGGTTTGGTGAACCCGGTTCTCCGGCCAGTCGGCAAAAAATCGGATCCCTGCTGGAAACACCCAATTTCTATCATTACCTATCCGCAGTAGATAACCTCAACATTACTCAGGCTATCAGTGGCAGGGGCACACCAGCGGATATAGACCAGGTGCTGGAAATTGTTAAGTTATCTGCCCGCAAAAAAAGTAAATTCAGCACCTACAGCCTCGGCATGAAACAAAGGCTGGCCATTGCAGGTGCGTTACTGGGGAATCCGGATGTATTGTTATTGGATGAACCAACCAATGGACTGGATCCGGTGGGTATCGCAGAAATCAGGGAATTGATCAAACAACTGGCGAGAGAAGGCAAAACAATCATCATGGCCAGTCACTTACTGGATGAAGTGGAAAAAGTATGTACACATGTGGCCATCCTTAAAAAAGGAACGCTGCTCACCGCCGGGCCCGTAGATGAGGTCCTTTCCAATGAAGACATCGTTGAATTATCTGCATCCAATACCGATCAGCTCGGACAAATACTTTCTGCCTTTGCAGGTCCCAGTCATATCAAACGCGACGGAGACCTTTTTGAACTCTTCTACCCCGTTGGCACCGCCAGGCTGGATGAAATCAATAAAACCTGTTTTGAAAAAGGTGTAGCTCTGAACAGGCTCCTACTGAAGAAAAAAAGTCTGGAAGCTAAATTTTTTGAACTCACGAACGATTAACCCCAAAACACTACTACATGCTTTCGCTCATAAAAATTGAATGGCTCAAAATCAAAAAATATCCTGCTTTCTGGTGGATGCTGGGTATTGTAACACTCACCTATCCTGGCATCAACCTGATGTTTTATTATGTATACCAGGATATTGTTAGTGAAAAAAATACCCGTGGTATTGCGAAATTATTCCTTGGTAATCCATTTGCATTCCCCGAGACCTGGCATTCGGTAGCTTTTTTCTCTTCTTTCTTTATTGTATTACCTGCCATTTTGGTGATTATGCTGGTAACCAATGAATACAATTACCGCACGCACCGGCAAAATATCATCGACGGCTGGAGCAGGAACAATTTCATCTCCAGCAAACTGGCCGATGTTTTAATTGTAAGCCTGATTGTAACCATTGTATACCTGTTAACAGCCCTCTCGTATGGGTTATACGCCGACACCAGCACTATTAACCGCTGGGCTGAGCAATTACAATATATACCACTGTTTTACCTGCAAACTTTTGCTCAACTATCCATTGCGTTTCTGCTCGGCTACATAATCAGAAAAGCATTTATTGCACTGGGGATCTTTTTATTCTACAACATTGTAGTTGAAAATATTGGTGTTGCCTGGTTAAAATACAAAGCCAACGACATAGGCGAATTCCTGCCTTTTGAAATATCTGACCGGATGATCCCCGTAGCTTCATTCATTGGAAATTTCGGAAAGGATGCAAAAGAGGGGTACGACAGAGCCGTTGCTGCCATTGTACCGCACGTGCTGATGACGATTGCGCTTACATCGTTGATCTGGTTGATATGTTATCGTATTCACAAGCGGAGAGATCTCTGACAGCTGATTATTTCATACCGGCCTGAACTGCCATTTCCAGTTCGGGGTACTCAAACACATAACCGGATTGTATTGCTTTCGCCGCGCTCACCCGGGTGCTTTTGAGCACTTCAATACTCATTTCACCCAAAACCCACCGCAGTAAAAAAGCGGGTACAGGCCATGCAATAAACCATTTTCCGCGAATATGCCTGGCCAGTGTCCTGATAAAATTTTGTTGTGTCACAGGAGCAGGAGCCACTGCATTATAAACGCCCAGCCAGGACTGATCGCTGATGGCCCGGCAATACAAACCGCAAAGATCATTTATATGAATCCAGCTGATTATTTGTTTACCCCCACCAAATATGGGTGCTATTCCCCAACGCAGGGCTTTACCAAGTTCCTTCACCATCCCGCCACGGGCCGATAATACAATCCCGGTTCTAACTGTAACCAGGCGTATCCCCAATTGTTCAACACCTTTGATAGTTTGTTCCCAGCTCCTACAAACCCTGCCTAAAAAATCATCATAGGCGGGTACCTCTTCCAAGAATCCGGTCTCGGGCATGCCCGGCCGGTCTGGGCCATACCACCCGATAGCAGAAGCACTTATAACAGCTTTTACACGATGGGGTACTTGAGACAAGGCCCGAACCAGCAATGCACTGCTGTGGCTCCGGCTTTCCAGCAACTCTTCCTTCCGCCGTTTAGTCCATCTTTGTTCCGCGATTCCGGCCCCGGCAAGGTGTATAATATAGTCAGCCCGCGATAAGGCATCCATATCAATTTTCATAGCTTCTACATCCCATTCCGCATACGATAAGCGGGGATGATTGGATTGATGTACTGTTCTGCTCATAATCACCACAAAATACCCGTTCAGCAAGAGCTTTTCTGTAAGCGCCTGGCCGATTAAACCTGTTCCACCGGTGATTAATACGGTTTCCATAAAGATGGGACTTTGCTATACTAACAAAAAACAGGATATAAAGTTCTGAAAAAAAAGACCCCGACACAATGGTCGGGGCCAACAACTAAAATCACCAGGCTAAAACATCTATGATAAGCAATCGTTAATCGGGTTTTTTACCGTCCAGGAAGGTATTTATGGTAGAAATTTGTGTTTGATTATTCTCATCCTTTCCCACGGTGTATTTACTGTAGAAATCCTCAACGGATGTGAGTGTATTGCCAAACAGTTCCATGTTTCTACGCACATAAGCCGGTACAGAATCGAACTCGTTATTGCTGTCAACACCATTCATATTAAAGGACAGGTTCCGTAATTTCTGAATACGCTCTGCGGCCCTTCTTTTTTGCTCTTCGGCATCATCCAACACTGTATCATCTATGATCGCTGCCTGCGTAGTCGGTTGCACTACCCGGGGGGCTTCTTCTTTTTCCACCAGTTGCATTTCTATCATGGGCTCAGCCGGAGCAGGTTCAACCGCTTTAACGGGTTCTGCTGCAACAGGAACAGGTGTTACTGGTATGGTAGCCGCTGGAGCTGATTGCTGCGACTCGGCGTAGATATTCACCGGCTTATTTAAAAGACCTGTTTGAGCAACGATAGGCTGACGGGGCGTTTCAGATACTTCAAACTGCAGCATTGCATCTTCAGCTACCGGCTGGGTAATGATAGCCTCTTCCTGTACAGGCTCGGGCATTTTCACCTCTCCGGTTATTTCTGTACTCAGTTCAAACTGTAATACATGGTTTTCGGGTTCAGCAGCTGTTTCTGCTACGGGTTCAGACAGTATTTCGGGTTGTGAAAACAGATTCAGTACGGGCTCAGCTACCGGGAAACTTTCTTCCATGCGGGGTGCAAAAGGATCTTTCTCCTCCAGCGGTAATGTTTGCTGTACAGGTTGAGGAGCCGGTTTGGCTTCTTCCGTATCCATCCCCAGTGTCATGACAATTTTTTCGGGACGGGGCGCTTCTTTTTTTACTTCGGCAGGCTTGGCAAAAGGATCCCTGTGCTCAAAACCGGTAGCGATCAGGGTAATTCCTATTTTCTTGTCCAGGGTATTATCATAACCCATACCAACAATCACATCTGTATTCTCACCAGCCTGCAAACGCAGGTAATTATTGATGGTTTCTAACTCATCCATGGTACACTCA
The DNA here is from genome assembly GCA_009996675.1 of Chitinophagaceae bacterium. Taxonomy (GTDB): domain Bacteria; phylum Bacteroidota; class Bacteroidia; order Chitinophagales; family Chitinophagaceae; genus Sediminibacterium. The sequence goes on along the minus strand of JAACZQ010000126.1, from coordinate 2,316 downwards.
TGCTCACCTTCCGCACTGTTGATATTGATAAGTATCCATTTGGCACCACGAATATCATTATCGTTGAGTAATGGGGAAGAAAGGGCTTCTTCAATTGCCATTTGCGCACGGTTATCTCCTTCTACTTCCGCTTTACCCAGGATGGCTACACCGCCATTTTTCATCACTGTACACACATCTGCAAAGTCAACAATTATATGACCACGGCTATTGATGATATCGGTAATACACTTGGCAGCAGTTGCCAGTACATTATCTGCTTTGCTGAAAGCTTCCTTCATCTTCAGGTTACCGTATTGCATTCTCAGCTTATCGTTGCTGATAACCAGTAATGTATCTACATAGGGTTTCAGCTGACGGATCCCTTCTTCGGCCTGTAATTGGCGGCGGGGACCTTCAAAACCAAAAGGCGTAGTTACAATACCTACGGTAAGAATTCCCAGGTCCTTACAGATCTGGGCAATAATGGGGGCACCACCGGTACCGGTTCCGCCACCCATTCCTACTGTAATAAATGCCATTTTGGTATTCACTTCCAGGATTCGCTTGATCTCATCTAACGATTCCTCGGTTGCCATTTTACCTACTTCGGGGTTGGCACCTGCTCCCAAACCTTGGGTAAGGTGTGGTCCGAGTTGAATTTTATTGGGGATGCGGCTCTGTTCAATAGCCTTGGCATCGGTATTACAAATTATAAAGTCTACACCTTCAATGCTCTGGTCGAACATGAAATTTACGGCATTACTTCCACCACCACCCACACCAAGAACCTTGATGATGGATGATTTTTGTTTGGGAAGATCAAAATGAATCATAGAGTACGCTTTTGGGTTAGTAGATTAATCGCTTGTTTTCATTGGGACAGATACTTAAGTAACGCCAGGTTCGGGATTTTATTTTATAACCTGATCTTCCTCTTCCTTGAACAGATCTATCAGGTTATTCTTAAACTTATCCCAGAACTTCTGCTTACGGATATTGGCATCAACTGTTACAGGCATTGCCGCTACAGGTGCTGGATCTGGCGTTTCCACTTTGAGGGTACGGGGCACTTCTACTTTCTTAAACTTCTCAGCAAACTCCTTATGCTTATGATCATAATCGCTGTAACCTTTCAGGATAAGACCCAGACAGGTTGCATACATAGGCTTTTTGAGCTCTTCTATATGATTGGGTGCCAGGTGCTCATTAGGCAGACCGATACGGGCATTCAGGCCTGTTGTATATTCTGTTAACTGAATCAGATGCTTCAATTGGGAACCACCACCGGTTAAGATAATACCGCCATTCAAAGCGCGACTGTCTAATCCAACCTGCTTGATATGGTAGGTAACAAAATCCAGTATCTCGCTCATTCTTGCCTGAATAATTGCTGCCAGGTTTTTCACACTGATCTCCTTGGCTGGCATTCCTTTCAAACCAGGAATGGTAATGTATGCATTGGCTTTGGCTTCGTCAGCAAGGGCGCTGCCGAATTGAACTTTCATCGCTTCCGCCTGACTTTTCAGCACACCAAGCCCCATACGGATATCATTGGTAATATTCTCGCCACCAAAAGGGATTACCGCAGTATGTTTCAATATACCCTCATAAAAAACAGCCAGATCGCTGGTGCCGCCACCAATGTCCAGAATAGCCACTCCGGCTTCCATATCTATATCACTCATTACTGCACTGGCCGATGCAAGGGGTTGTAATACCAGGTCCTTCGTTACCAGTCCACTCCTTTCCACAGCACGGTTAATATTGCGTATAGCGTTTCTGTCACCGGTAATAATATGGAAATTAGCACCCACTTTTACCCCATTGTAGCCAACCGGATCCTTGATGTTCTGGATATTATCTACATGAAAATCCTGGGGAATCACATCAATAATCTGGTCTCCTGCAGGGATAAAGGTTTTACGTTGGTTATTGAGTAACTGGTCAATCTCCCAACGCTGGATTTCGTTCTCAGGATCCTGGCGTACCATATCGCCACGGGTTTGCAGGCTCTTGATATGGTGTCCGGCGATACCTACATATACTTCGTTGATCTCAAGCTCGGGATTGCTTTCATAGCAGTTGGCCAAAGCCTGCTGAATGGCTTTGATGGTCTGATCAATGTTCAGCACCTGGCCATGCTGAACCCCACTGCTGTTGGCGCGTCCAAACCCCAGGATTTCAAGCTTGCCATATTCGTTCTTGCGACCGGCAATGGCGGCTATCTTGGTGGTTCCGATGTCCAGACCAACAATGATGGGTGCTTCATTGCCGTCGCGTCAACGCCAAGAGCATCATGGGCGTGATGATGCTGGCCGCGGCCAAGGGCACGAC
>JAACZQ010000125.1 GCA_009996675.1 Chitinophagaceae bacterium | reverse complement strand
AAACTAAAAACCAAAAACTAAAAACCAAAAACTAAAATTACATTTTCGACCTGTCTCTCCGCTGTCGGCGGCGGTCGCGGTAGCGGAGGATGGGCACTTTACTTTCCGTGCCTTTGAGCAGGCGGGTAATGTTTTTCTGGTGCGTAAGTACCACCATCAGGGCCACCAGTACCGCAAATATGCGATAAAGGGTCTCCTGCTCGTTGAAGATGAACAGGATGAAGACCATGAAAGCAATACCCGCCAGGATAGAACTGAGGGATACAAAACGGGTAAGGTATAATACCAGGAGGAATACCCCGATGCAGCAAATCGCTACCAGGGGCTGGATGGCCACAGCCATACCCAGCAGGGTTGCCACCCCTTTACCACCCCGGAAACCTGCCCAGATGGGGAAGATATGTCCGACCACGGCCGCCAGTCCCAGCCCGATCATCAGGTTGGTGCGATCCCATTCATTGGTAAGGTAATAAGGGAGCAATATATATAAAGAAGTGGCAATCACTCCTTTGATAATATCAATCAGCATTACGAAACTGCCCCAGCGTGGGCCCAGTACCCGGAAGGTATTGGTAGCACCGGCATTACCGCTGCCATAATCGCGAATATCAATTCCGAAAAACCTTTTACTAACCCAGATTGCTGTGGGGATGGATCCTATACAGTAAGCTATAGCAATGAGCAAAAATTCGTTCATTGGCGGGGGATTGAAGTTTGGGATAACAAATATACCCTAAAATCCGTTAATATTCTCTTAACATGGCAAAAGTGGATAATCAGTTGCGGAAACGCATAGCTATCCACCCCGAGCGGTCCCGGGTCACCAGATGGGTCCATCCACGGGCCCGGCCAGCCAGCAATATATCTGCCTCATCCTCCAGCAGTAACCCGCTGAGCACCACTTCCCCGCCCGGCTTCACTGCCACCGCCAACTGATCCATATTGTCCAGGATGATGTTCTTATTGATATTGGCAATGACAATATCAAACGGGTCAGATACATGAGCAGTGTCAACTTTCTGTATATCAATATATTGACAAGAGTTAATTGAAATATTTTCTGAAGCATTTTCAATACACCAGTCGTCGTTATCCACCGCCAGTAAGCGGCTGGCGCCCAGCTTCTCAGCCAGGATGGCCAGAATACCGGTGCCGGTTCCAAAGTCAAAAACCGACTTACCCCGGAAATCCATCTCCTCCATCAGCTGCATCACCGTATACGTAGTGGCATGGTGCCCCGTGCCAAAGCTCATTTTGGGCGTAATTATAATCTCGTGCCGGACACCGGTAGCCGGTGCATGAAAAGCCGCCCGGATGGCCACAAAATCAGCTATCCGTACCGGATCAAAATTGGATTCCCATACGGCATTCCAATTTTGTTTCTTAATAACTGATTTTGAATATGTTAAGTTATGTTGATTCAATATTTCATTGATCACTTCCACATGGAAATCCGGCTCCGGCATATAGGCTTTAAGCAATTCGGGCTCCTGCTCAAAGCCCTCATATCCGGCATCCGCCAACAGGGCAATCAATAAGTCCTGAAGGGCAGGATCCGATACGGGTATCTCAACCGCTATTTGTTGTGCTTGCGTCATACCGCAAAAATACAACAATCGGCGGCCTCCCCTTTTTTTGTGGATAAGCCTCAAATTGACCGGTAGTTTTCCAGCCGGTCCGCCCGCCAAAGAAATCCACATCTGTCCGAATTGTACATCCCCACTGGTCCCGCTTTACCGGAAGACCGTCTGGTATACTCTGCTTTCCATTTACACAAATCCTCCTCCACAGCCGCCAGCACTCCTGTATTTTCAGCCTGCTGAATAAAGTCAATCTTATGTTTCGTTTGCTGCTCTTTTTTACCTTCTCCTGTCTTGCTACCCTTCCTGTCCTGTCGCAGAACCGGGTACGCTTATCCGGTTTACTTGCCGATCCTGCCCGTACGCCTGTTGAAGCCGGTACAGTAAGCCTTTTGCGCGGCAGCGATTCTGCCCTGGTAAAAATTGGCACTTCGGACAGCAACGGTTTATTTGAACTGGAAAACCTGGTCCCCGGTAAATACCTGCTGCAGATCCAGGCCCTGGGTTATGCCGCTTTGTACCGGCAGTTGGAATTGCCCGCAGCGGGATTGCGACTGGATACCCTCTTCCTGCAACCCCAATCAGGTTCCCTGGGTAATGTTACCGTGCGCAGCCAGAAGCCATTTATTGAACTGAAATCGGGTGTTACCATCGTGAATGTGGATGCAGCCGTGACCAATGTGGGGGCCAATGTACTGGAACTGCTGGAGAAATCACCCGGTGTAGCGGTGGATAAGGATGGCAATATCAGCCTCAAAGGCCGGCAAAATGTGTTGGTATGGATGGATGGCAAGCAAACCTATTTACCCGCTTCCGAGCTGGCAACCATGCTCAGCAATATGCCTGCTTCGCAACTGGAGCAGATTGAAATCATGAGTAATCCCACGGCCAAATACGATGCAGCCGGCAGTACCGGCATCATTCACTTAAAAACAAAAAAACTGCGCACCGTGGGTTTCAATGGTAACCTTACCCTTAGTTACGGACAAGGCCGCTACTACAAAAACAACAACAGCCTCCAGCTCAATTACCGCAGACAGGCTTTTAATATTTTCCTCACCTACAGCTTTGCCGCCAACCGAAGTTTCACCGATCTCTATGCCAAAAGAACCTATTACGAGACCGATGATATCCGCATCCGCTCATTGTATGAACAATACAGTTTTCTCTTTGGCCGCAGCAAGAGCCATACCATCAAGACCGGTATCGATTATACCCTCTCCAAAAAATCAAGCCTGGGGCTTACCGTATCGGGCATCCTGTCTAACCGCACCAATGGCGGCAACAGCCAGGCCAACTGGATCAGTAAAACCGGGGTTACCGACTCCTCCGTCGTTACAGGTAGTGATAACAGCAGCGAATGGAAGAACCTGGGACTGAACCTGAACTTCCGGCACCAGTTTTCCAAAACACAGGAATTGCAGGTTGATCTCGATCACCTCGGTTACCGCATTGAAAACAACCAGTTCTTCATCAATACCCAGTTGCCCACTGCTGCTGCGGACCGGCTCAGGGGCTTTTTGCCCTCCCGCGTGAATATCTATTCCGGTAAGGCAGATTATACGCAAAGCTTTGCCAGTGGATTGAAATGGGAAGCCGGCTGGAAATCGGCCCGGGTGAGTACCGATAATATAGCCGATTATTACCACGATCCTGGTGGCAGCTGGACGCAGGACCTGGGCAAAACCAATCACTTTATCTACCATGAAAATATTCATGCCCTGTACAGTAACCTGCAAAAGCAAAGCGGTAAACTAACCATACAGGCCGGGCTGCGTTACGAGAATACTTCCTATGATGCCCATCAACTGGGTAATGCACAACGCAAGGATTCGGCCTTCTCCCGGCAGTATGATGGCTTCTTCCCCACCGCCATGCTGAGCCTGGAAATGGATTCATCCAACAGTTTTTCGTTCACCGCAGGCCGGCGGATCGACCGACCCGCATTTCAGAAACTCAACCCTTTTGTGTTTCTCATCAATAAATACACTTACCAGCAGGGCAACCCCTTCTTCCGGCCCCAGTATACCTGGAACTTCGAGCTCACCCATAATTTCAGGAATAAACTCATGACCAGTTTCAGTTATGGATATACCCGTGATTATTTCTCCCAGATTTTTTATGCCAATGCCGATAATATCATTGTCTACTCCGAAGGCAACCTGGGTAAGATGATTAATTACGGGCTAACCCTAAGCACCCAGCTGCAACCCAGTAAAGCCTGGTCCATGAACCTTTCGGCCAGTCTCAACCACAAAAAAATTGAAGGTTATGTATGGTCGGCCTTACGTGCCTCACTCACCACACTCAACATCAACATGACCAATATCTTCAAACTGAAGAAAGGATGGGCTCTGGAATTGTCGGGCTTCTTCAATACCAGCGAACAGGAACTGCAGGAGATCACCGATCCGTTCGGACAATTATCGGTGGGATTTTCCAAGCAGCTGTTCAATAACAAAGCGTCCATCAAAGGCAATGTGCGGGATATTTTTTATACGCAGTGGATGAAGGGCTTTACCGTTTTTGAACATGCAACCGAATACTTCCATCTCTCACGCGATACCCGTGTGGCCAGCCTGGCTTTTACCTGGCGTTTTGGTAAAACAGGTTCCGGTAGCCGTCGCTCCAATGCGGGTGTGACAGAAGAGAGCAAACGGATGGGCAGCAATTAAACTGTTTAATATGGGGAAGCCCGGTCTTCCCTCCCCCCAATAAAAAAGCTTCCCTTTATGGGAAGCTTTTTCTATATCGCGGTAAAACGATTTACTTATTGTGCAGCCTGCTCATCACCACCGGGCTGTCCCTCACGGGGCTTGCCTTCGGGGCGGGGCATCAGGACTTTACGGCTCAGTTTGAACTTACCGGTTTTGGGATCCAGTCCCACCAGTTTCACTTTCACCATATCGCCTTCATTGAAGAGGCCGTCCATGCTTTCGAGGCGTTTCCAGCTGATTTCGCTGATGTGCAGCAAGCCTTGTTTACCAGGCAGGAATTCTACGAATGCGCCGAATTCCTTGATACCTTTCACAGGACCTTCATACACTTCACCAACCTGAGGCACAGCCGTGATACCACGTACCCAGGCTACTGCTTTCTCTAATGATTCTTTATTGGCAGAGAAGATGCTTACTTCACCGGTATTACCTACTTCTTCGATATTGATAGTCGTGCCGGTTTCGCGCTGGATCTCCTGGATCACTTTACCACCGGGTCCGATGACTGCACCAATAAATTCCTTGTCGATGATCAGTTTGATCATACGGGGAGCATGGGGCTTCACATCCGGACGGGCAGCAGGGATACAATCATACATGGCATCCAGGATATGTAAACGACCATTGCGGGCCTGGGCCAATGCTTCACGCATTACTTCCATGCTCAGTCCGTCTACTTTAATATCCATCTGTACACCACAGATACCATCACGGGTACCGGTTACTTTGAAGTCCATATCTCCGAGGTGATCTTCATCACCCAGGATATCGGTGAGGATGGCATATTTACCATCTTCGGGACGGGTAATCAAACCCATCGCTACACCACTCACGTGCTTGGGAACGGGAACACCCGCATCCATCAGCGCCAGTGAACCGGCACAAACCGTAGCCATAGAAGAAGAACCGTTACTCTCCAGGATATCACTTACCACACGTACCGTATACGCATAGCTGCTGGTATCGGGCATCATCTGCTTCAGTGAACGCATGGCCAGGTTACCATGTCCCACTTCGCGACGGCTCTGACCGCGCATCATTTTCACCTCACCGGTACTGAAGGGAGGGAAATTATAGTGGAGATAGAATTTGGAATCAACTGATTTGGCAGCGCTTTCCACCAGCAGGTCATCCAATGCCGTACCGAAAGTTACTGTTGTGAGGGATTGGGTCTCACCACGGGTAAACAGGGCAGAACCATGCGGCGTGGGCAGGGGATCCACTTCCATGGCAAGCGGACGAACCTCATCCAGCTTACGGCCATCGAGGCGGAAACGATCGTCGAGGATCATATTACGCACCACTTCCCATTTCAGGTCCTCATAATATTTTTTAGCCAGCTTCTTGTCGAGGTCGGTTACCTCTTCACCCAGACTGGCCATTAATTCTTCTTTCAGTGCGCTGTACGCATCACTGCGCTCGTGCTTGGAAGAACCTTTGCGGGAAATTTCATACACGCGCTGTTTGGCGAATGCATATACTTTCTCACGGATCTCTTCATTCTGCTCGGGCTTTTTATAATCGCGCATGGCGGTAACACCTTTCTTGGCGCGCAGTTCGGCCTGGGCCTTGATGTGTACACGGATGGCATCGTGTGCCAGCTCCAGTGCTTTCACCAGGTCTTCCTCAGAACATTCTTTGGCTTCACCTTCCACCATCATGAGGTTTTTCTCGGTAGCGGCGATGATGAATTCCAGATCAGATTGTTCCAATTGACTGCGGCTGGGGTTCACAATGAACTCGCCATTCACGCGGCCGATACGTACTTCACTGATGATTTCTTTAATGGGAATATCGGAAACAGCCAGGGCAGCAGAAGCAGCCAGGCAAGCCAGTGCATCGGGTAATACTTCTTCATCACTGGATACCAGGCTGATCAATACCTGTACATCGCAGAGATAATCTTCCGGGAATAAAGGACGCAAAGCACGGTCGATCAAACGGCTCGTGAGTACTTCATAGTCGTTCAAACGCGCTTCACGCTTGAAAAAGGAACCGGGAATGCGACCGGCAGAAGCAAACTTCTCCTGATAGTCCACACTCAAAGGGAAGAAATCCTGTCCCTCTCTGGGTTCTTTATTGGCTACAACGGTAGCCAGCAAAATGCAGTTGCCCTGGCGAACCGTAACGGCGCCGTCGGCCTGACGGGCCAGTTTACCGGTTTCGATGGTGACTTCGCGGCCACCACCGAGGTCAAAACTGACACTGATGGGTTGTGATAACATAATCTTTTGTGTAATAGATGGGCTAATACAAGCCCCTCTGGTTAAGTAAATGAAGATAGGGGAAACAGGTACACATAGAAATAACTATTCCCAACCGTTGAAAATTAGCAGTTGGGAATAGTCAATATCATAGCGCTGAGGAATTATTTTCTCAGACCCAGTTTCTCGATGAGGGCGCGATAACCTTGCAGGTTGGTCTTCTGCAGGTAGCTAAGCAAACGCTTGCGCTGGCCTACCATCTTCATCAAACCACGGTGTGTGGAGTAATCTTTTTTGTTGGCCTGTAAGTGCTTGGAAATATGGGCAATACGCTCAGTCAGGATAGCAACCTGACCCTCAATAGAACCCGTGTTGGTGGCTTTACCGCCAAACGCAGCAAAAATGCTGGCTTTTTTTTCTGTGGTTAAATAAGACATCTCAAAATGTTTAATAGACTCCGGAATGTTTTCCTTCTTTTTTTATCGGGTGCAAAGGTAGTAAATATGAAGCAATTCCACTAATTTTAAAGCGTTTTTATACATTTCCCCGTTCCCTCCCCCCGGTTGACCAGCAACGATTCCCTGCCATATGGAAAGCAAAGCTGTTTTTACAACAAAATAGTTGTTCTTTTGTTGATAGCTAACATACTGATTTTTAACTTGATCTAACTTATTATCCATGTTTGGGGTTACCATACTCGGCAATAATTCCGCCCTCCCGGCCTACGACCGTCACCCGACGGCCCAGGTAGTGACCCTGCATGAACAATTATTCCTGATCGATTGCGGCGAAGGTACACAGGTGCAGCTGGCCCGCTATAAAGTGAAACGCGGCCGCATCAACCATATCTTCATCTCCCATCTGCATGGCGACCATTATTTCGGTCTCATCGGGCTGATCACGAGCATGGGATTACTCGGACGGGAACAGGACCTCCATATTTATGGCCCCGCACCCCTCAAAGCCATTATTGACCTGCAACTGGAAGTTGCCGCCACTACCCTGCCCTTTACCCTGCATTTCCATGCCATTGAAGGCAGCGGTTTACTGGTTGACCATCCCAAATATTCCGTTACCTGCTTTGCCACCCAGCACCGTATACCCTGCTACGGTTTTATCATCCGCGAAAAGAAAAAACCCCGCAAAATCCTCAAGGAAGCAGCCATTCAACATGGCATTCCCGCCGTATACTACGAACGGCTCAAAAACGGGGATGACTATGAAACACGCGACGGACAAATCATCAAAAACGAATGGGTAACATTTGCCAATACCCCCGGCCGGAGTTACGCCTATAGTGCCGATACCATCTATGACCCGCAACTGGCCGATATCACGAAAGACGTTACCCTGCTCTACCACGAAACCACTTACCTGCAGGACCAGTCCGACCGTGCCGCCGCCCGCTTCCATTCCACCACCCTCCAGGCCGCCAGCATCGCCCGCGATGCCTGTGTAAAACGACTGCTCATCGGTCACTTCAGCAGTAAATACGAAGAACTATCCCCCTTCCTCACCGAAGCCTGCTCCCTCTTCCCGGATACAGAACTGGCGTTGGAGGGAACGACTTATTTGATTTTGTGATTTTTTGATGTTTGATTTTTTGATTTGTTCATTTGCAAATACCTGCATTTTGGGTATTAAATATGAATTCAGCCTTTCATTAGCTACCAGCCGCATAACAAATGAAAAGTGACTCAAATCATCTATCTATCTATCTGAGATCCGACATCTGCGATCTGACATTCACACTTGGTATCTCAAATCAAAAAATCAAACATCAAAAGCTCCACCATTTCAGAAAATCCCTCACTTCCTGTTTCCAGTAC
>JAACZQ010000124.1 GCA_009996675.1 Chitinophagaceae bacterium | reverse complement strand
GCTTTCTTTCCGGGATATTGAACAAAAACTCACTCATCCCGATAATATCCGCCAACTGATGCCGGTGGTGGATGAGCATATCGACCGTTTTCTACGGGAAAAATTATCCTCGGAAATGCCCGTCATCAGCATGTTTATCGGTGAAAAAACCATCCAGCAGCTAAAATCTGTGTTTATGTCTGAACTGGAAACCCTTTTTCCTGTTATCATGCAACGGTATATGGGAAATCTGCAGCAACAGCTCGATCTGGAAAAGATTGTTGTTGATAAAGTTGCGGGGTTCTCTTCCGACAAACTGGAAGAGATTTTAAAGGGTATCATGTCCAAGGAGTTCAGATTCGTGGAGATTTTGGGCGGTATTTTAGGATTTCTGATCGGTCTTTTACAGGTTTTAATAACCCTTTCAGGTAATTAACCGACAAAAAGCACCCGGTCACCGACGGCTCCCCCCCTTTTTGCTGTTCTGACCCAGACTTTGCCCATTTAAAAGCGGCCTATAACCGTTTGTGTATTGAAAAGATTGATTCGGAAACTTGGGCTCAATTTTGTAGTCTAAAAATGTAAATAATAACACGCAATATCATGAGAAGATTTTTATGCTTGTCCCTGTTTTTGGTATTGGTTACCAGCAGTTTCGCCCAGTTTCCCGGTGGTCGCCAGGGAACAGGTGCTGCAGGTGCCAATATGAATGTAGGGCATTTGTACGGTAAAATTGTGGACAGCAAGACCAATAAAGGCATTGAAGGGGTAACCGTTCAGATTGTTGGCAATCGCTTCGACACGGTTACCAAAAAAATGAAAGAAGCCGTTTTGAATACCCAGATCACCAAATCCAATGGCGATTTCAGCTTCGATAACCTGTCGGTGATGGGTAACTATAAATTGACTTTCAGCGCTTTAGGCTATAAAAGTCTGGACCAGAAAGTAAACTTTGGTATCAGCCGTCCGCAGGGAGGTGCTGCCGGCCAGACTGGCGGTGGTTTCCAGCAAATGGCTGGTATGGCCGACAAGGACCTGGGTAATATTAAAATGGAAGCCGATGCAACCGACCTGGGTAACGTAACCGTGACTTCTACGGCCAAGGCCCAGCTGGAAATGGGTATCGACCGTAAAATCTACAATGTAGATAAAGACCTGGCCAGTGCCGGTCAGACTGCTACCGAGATCATGAAAAATATCCCTACGTTGAATGTGGATGTGGATGGTAATGTGACCATGCGTAATGCTGCCCCCACCATTTTCATCGATGGCCGTCCGACTACCATTACCCTCGACCAGATTCCTGCTGAGATCATCGACAAAGTGGAACTGATTACGAACCCATCTGCCAAGTTTGATGCTTCAGGTGGTAATGCAGGTATCCTGAATATCGTGTTGAAGAAAAACAAGAAAGTAGGTTATAATGGCGGTATCCGTACCGGTGTTGATTCCCGTGGCAGAATTAACCTGGGTGGCGATATCAACCTGCGCCAGAATAAAGTGAACACTTTCCTCAGTGCCAACTTCAACCAGCGTAAATCTATTTCTACCGGTATGACTGACCGGAATACTATTTCCGCTACCTCACCCAGCCATATTTATAATACAACCAATGGTACGAACAACGGTTATTTTGGTTTCATGCGTGGGGGTTTCGACTTCCTGGTAGACAACAGGAATACCATTTCTGTATCCGGTAACTATAACAAAGGTCAGTTTGACAATGAAAGTACACAACGTGTGGATTCTACTGTGAAATCTATCTTTGCTTCTTACAACCAGATCAGCAATACCAGTCGCTCTAATTTTGAAAACTTCGGTACGCAATTGAGCTATAAGCACAATTTTACCAAGAACGGTGAGAACTTCTCTTCTGATTTCAATTTTAACTCCAGTAACAATAACAACAATTCATTTGTTAATACCCAGACTTATAACCCGAATAATACCACCAAGGGTCCTGCTTTCCTGCAACAGACCACCGGTAAGGGTACCAATAAGTTCTATACCCTGCAGGCTGATTACGAAAATCCGCTTACAGAAGACAGCAAACTGGAATTTGGTGCCCGCGGTGCTATCCGTGAGTTCGCCAATAACAGTGACCAGTTCCGCTATGACTATACCAGCAACAAATATGTACTGGTACCTGCGATCAGCAGCCGCTATAAATTCAATGACCAGGTATATGCGGGTTATGTGAGCTATAGCTTCAAAGTGAAAAAATTCAGCTACCAGCTGGGGCTGCGCGCAGAAAGCTCCAACTACACCGGTACCCTGCTGAAAACTACCGGCCAGGATTCTGCACAGTTCAAAGTGAACTATCCGCTGAGTCTTTTCCCCAGTGCATTCATTACTTATAAAATGGATGACAAACAGGATATGCAGTTGAACTATTCCCGTCGCGTGAATCGTCCCAACTTCTTCCAGTTGATGCCTTTCCCCGATTATTCTGATCCGCAGAACGTAAATATTGGTAATGCTGGTTTGAACCCTGAATTCACCAATTCATTCGAACTCTCTTATAACAATGCATATAAGCGTGGAGCGAATTTCCTGGTAACTGCGTTCATGAAGTATTCAACCAACCTGATTACCCGTTATTCTTACCAGGGCCCCAATCAGCTGAACCCTGCCGATACCAACAAAGTGTTTTACAACACTTATATCAATGCCGATAACAGTATCGTATACGGTCTCGAACTGAGTAACCGTATGCCGGTAACCAAATGGTGGGATCTGACCCTGAGCGCCAACCTGTTCAGTTCTAAGATCAATGCAACCATTCCCGGTCAGACAATCAGCAATAACGCCCGTTTCAGCTGGTTCGCTAAAATGAACAGCTCTTTCAAAGTAAGCAAAGGTTTGAGCATTCAGCTGAATGGCGACTACCAGGCTAAAACCGTACTGCCCCCAGGTGGCGGTGGTGGCCGCGGTGGTATGGGCGGCGGTGGCGGTATGATGTTTGGTGGTGGCCCGCAAGGTACTGCCCAGGGTTATAACCTGCCCCGTTATGGATTTGATCTCTCTATCCGTAAAGACTGGACCTGGAAGAATGGTCAGAGTGGTTCACTCTCCCTCAGCATGAACGATATCTTCCGCACACAGCTGTTTGAATCTTATTCTGAGAGCAATTTCTTTACCCAAACCAGCTCACGCAGAAGAGATCCGCAGGTATTGCGCCTGAACTTCAATTACCGCTTTGGTAAATTCGACCCCAACCTGTTCAAACGTAAGAACAACAAAGCCGACCAGGGTGGCGGTATGGATATGATTCCCCAATAATAACAAAGAGATTAAACCATAAAAAAGCGCTGTATGTTTATACAGCGCTTTTTTTATGTCAGATCGCAGATTTTTGATTGTATATCGAAATGTTCTTACAATGCTGGTAGCTGAAAAATCACTCACTACCCACTATCACCGGTTCTTTCCTGTTAACATAGGCACAAAAGAAAACTGTTCAAAAGCTTCTTCCGTCCAGGTACCGTCTTCTTTTTTGGTCAGTCGCAGCATTCGCTGGGCATCGCCATCGTCTACGGGCAAGACCATCAAACCGCCGGGTTTTAACTGTTCCATGAGTTTGGGAGGAATAAAAGGTGCAGCAGCAGTAATGAGTACTTTATCAAAAGGCTGGAATGCAGGTAATCCTTCAAAACCATCCCCAAAAAAGAACCGGATATTCGGATACTTATTACGGAATACAAACTTGCTGTGTTGATCGTAGAGTGTTTTTTGTCGCTCTATGGTAAATACCCGGGCCCCCATTTCTGCCAGAACAGTAGACTGATACATGCTGCCCGTACCGATTTCGAGCACTTTATCCATCTTGTTCACCCGTAACAACTGGGTCTGGTAAGCTACCGTATAGGGCTGTGAAATGGTTTGCCCCGCTTCAATGGGAAAAGCACGATCCTCATAAGCGATTTTATCAAAGGCTGAATCCAGGAAAAAATGGCGCGGAATGGCATTGATGCTTTCCAGAACGGCTTCATCGGTTATACCTTTCTCCCGCAACAGGTTCACCAATTGCCTCCGAAGCCCCTTATGTTGGTAGCTATCTTCGTATTGCTTTCTCATAAACAGTACGAATATACAGTTTGCCTTGCAGGCCCGAAAGGATTGCCCTGGAGTGTGCAAAGAAATATCCAGCCCTATTTTTACACACATTTTTACATAGCCCAATAGCAGCCATACCGCCGAAATCCGGTTCTAACCATTAATCAAACAGCGGCTTATATATAATCCCCACACACCTACCTTGCGCAAATGAAACAGATGTACCGATTTTTAGGGGTAGCTATTCTATTACTTGCTTTATTAGCCTGTACCAAACAACCCACAGCCCCCACCATTCCAGCAGCAATATTTTCTGCCGACCTCGATGGTCAAGGTCGCGATTTTACCGATTACACCATCGCCATTTCCAGGAAGAACACCAGTACGGGTAAATTTGACCTCTATATCGTAGGAGAAAAAGGAATAACATCAGACAGCTCCACACAAATCCGGTTTATGGTTCCCGACTTTACCCTGTCGGATACCTTGCAAAAAACCTACACATTGAACACCAATTTTACCGGCAATTTCATTGAGTGGAAAATCACACCCGCCTCAACCCATGGTGCTTATCATTTTTTCCAAACCGGACAGTTAACCATTCAGAAAAAAGCCAATGATGTGGTTGAAGGCAGTTTCAATTTTGTGTATTTCACATTTGATCGTTTTGCCCAAAAAACCGGTGAATACCATGTTAGCAACGGACAGTTTAAAAACCTGAAAATAGCCCGACCTGATTTATAACCAGGGGAATTATGGCATAAAAAAAGGCAGCTTTCGCTGCCTTTTTTTATGCCAGATGCATATCTGCAATAATCCGTTTAATCTTGGCTTCCAGTGAAGCATAGGTTTCATCGAATGCTTCCCGCGATGCTAATTTGGTATTCACACTGAAATAAAACTTAATCTTCGGTTCCGTTCCGGAAGGCCTGGCTGAAATTTTACTGCCATCAGCGGTAATAAATTGCAATACATTGCTCTTGGGCAACCGGATAGCCCAGGTTTCTCCGGTTAACAGGTTTTTGCCTTGTTGCAATTCATAATCCAGCAATTCCACCACCTGATCTCCATCAATAGTAGCGGGCGGTTGATTGCGGTAGGCTTCCATCATATCAGCAATCTCCTGTTGTCCGTTCATTCCCTTTTTGGTAATACTGATCAGGTTCTCATAGTAAAAACCGTATTGCAAATACAGCTCAATCATTTTATCAAAAAGGGTACGGCCTTTTGATTTTTCATAGGCAGCCATTTCACAGAGCAGGGCAACCGCACTTACAGCATCTTTATCGCGTATCTGATCTCCGATCATCAGACCAAAGCTTTCTTCTCCACCAATCACATAATTCTCCTGACCGGCTTTTTCCTTAATCAGTTCCGCAATCCATTTGAACCCCGTCAGCACATTGTAGCAGGCTACTCCATTCTGTTTCGCCACTTCATTAATCATGGCAGATGTTACAATAGTACTGATCACCATATCATTGGGTTTGGCGATACCCTTACTTTTACGGGCTTCTATCAGATAGGCAAATGCCAGTACGGCGGTTTGGTTACCATTCATAAGCACCCATTCACCCTTGTGGTTTTTCACACCAATACCTACCCTGTCTGCATCAGGATCAGTACCCAGCAGGATATCGGCATCCAGGGCTTTGGCTTTCTGCAGCCCCATACTCATGGTTTCGCTTTCTTCCGGGTTGGGATAAACAACGGTTGGAAAATTTCCATCTGGTGTAGCCTGTTCCGTTACAATGGTAACATTGGTAAAACCAAAACGTTCAAGCACTTTGGGCACCAGTGTAATACCCGTTCCGTGTATGGGGGTGTATACGATCTTAAGATCCTGTTGGCTGGCAATGACGTCCGGATAAACGCTCAGGCTTTTCACCATATTGATATAGGCTTCATCCATATCGCTACCCAGTAAATGTATATTGGCTTCCCCACCCTCCCATTTTACTTCATTAACATCAGTAATAGCTTCCACTTCTCTGATTACATTTTTATCATGGGGTGGTACCAGTTGACCGCCATCATTCCAATAGGCTTTATATCCATTGTATTCTTTGGGGTTGTGGGAAGCAGTACAAACCACTCCACCCTGACATCCCAGGTGACGGATAGCAAAACTCAATTCAGGGGTCGGGCGAAGAGCTTCGAATAAATAAACCTGAATGCCATTGGCTGCAAATACCTTGGCAGTTGTTTCAGCAAAAAAACGGCTGTTATTACGGCTATCATGCCCTACGGCTACCTTTATCGTAGCATCACCATAGGTTTTACGGAGATAATTGGCAAAGCCCTGAGTAGCCATACCAATGGTATATTTATTTACACGATTGGTACCAATACCCATAATCCCGCGTAAGCCTCCGGTACCAAATTCAAGATTCCGGTAAAAGGCATCAGCCAGCTCATCGGGTTTGGTATTTTGCATTTCACGGATAGCGGCTTTGGTTTCGGCATCATAATTTCCTTCCAGCCACTGATTCACTTTCTGTTGTATGGCAGCATTCATAATAAACTGATTTGATGTTCTGATGTACTGAAAATAAGGGTTTCGGTGATTTTTCGCAAATCGGGGTGATATTAATTCATATAAGCACCCGTTACTTCGCCATCCGCAACTTCTACCTGGATATGATCCTGAATGGTGGTTGATACCGACAGCCCTACATAATCCGGCTTTACCGGAAATAATTTGTGCATACGTTCTACCAGTACCAGGGTTTGAATGGACTTGGGGTGAAAAGCAAGCAGGGGTTTGAGTGCATAAAGCAAGGTACGGCCGCTATTGGTTACGTCGTCGGTCAGCACAATGTGCAACCCATCCAAATTCAAGTTCTCGCTCAGTTTTACTTCAGCGGGATGATTTTTATCCAGTGACACAGACAATAGTCTGATTTCATTGGGCAGATACGTCTGTAAAAGGGTGGCGATCTTATCTGCAATAACGGTCCCGCTGTTACGGATACCAATGATTACTACGGGTGCACGATCCCCCTGTAACTGCTCAGCCAGCTCCAAAGCCATTCTTTCCATTTTCCGGGCAGCTGAGGCCTTATCAAGGATCTGTTTTTTGGTGGGCATACGATGTACTGTTTGACCATCAAATGTAATAACAATAAAAGCAACTCACAATCGATTTGTAACCCCATAAAACTGCTATCTTAGCATCATAAGCTTATACCATGCAGTATTTACAGCAAATCCTCTTTGTATTGCTCGCTTCTGCGGCGATTTGGCTGTTTGCCCGTAAAATTGGCCAGATCAGGAGAAATATCCTGTTGGGTAAAGACGAAGACATGGGTGATGATAGCAGACTGCGCTGGAAAAACCTCCTCTTACTGGCTTTCGGACAGAAAAAAATGTTCTCCAATCCGCTCGTGGCCATTATGCACTTTGTCATTTACGCAGGTTTTATCATTATCAACCTGGAAGTGCTGGAGATTGTGCTCGATGGCATACTGGGGACACACCGGTTATTTGCAGCCCCGTTGGGCGGACTCTATACCTTTCTCATCAATGCCTTTGAATGGCTGGCACTGGGCGTAATCATTGTCTGCGTCGTTTTTTTATCCCGCAGAAACCTGCTGAAGTTGCGCCGCTTTCTGAGCAAAGACCTCAATGGCTGGCCCCGCAGCGATGCAAACTATATTCTGGTGACGGAAATCATTCTGATGAGCTTGTTCCTGACCATGAATGCCAGCGACCAGGTATTGCAAAGCCGCCAGCATCCACATTACCTGGCTACAGGCTCATTCCAGGTTTCCGCTTTCATCGCACCCCTTTTAAACGCATTATCGGATACAGCCCTGGTGGGACTGGAAAGAACCTGCTGGTGGTTGCATATTGCCGGTATTTTTGTTTTCTTGAATTACCTGCCCTATTCCAAACACCTGCATATTTTGCTGGCTTTCCCCAATGCCTATTATGCAAGGCTGGAAGTACCTGGCAAAATGAAAAATATGCCCTCGGTACAAAATGAGGTTTTGTATGCCATGCAACCGGAGCTCGCCCCCACCGACGCAGCCCCGCCAGCAAGATTTGGTGCCAAAGACGTTTTTGACCTGAGCTGGAAAAACCTGCTCGACGCCTACAGTTGCACCGAATGCGGTCGCTGTACCGCTGCCTGCCCGGCCAATATTACCGGTAAACTATTGAGTCCGCGTAAGATTATGATGGCTACCCGTGACCGGTTGGAAGCTGTGGGCCAGAATATCAATAAACACAAATCCTTCCAGGACGACGGCAAGTCACTGCTGCATGATTATATTTCCGTGGAAGAACTGCGTGCTTGTACCACCTGCAATGCC
>JAACZQ010000123.1 GCA_009996675.1 Chitinophagaceae bacterium | reverse complement strand
TGTCGCCACGCTGTAATACATTCAACAGGTACTGGGTACCGAAATTGGGGCCCACCTGCTCCAGTCTCTCCATAATCCGGTCGGCACTGATGCGGATGGGATCGGGTTCTTTTTTGCTGGTATCTTTTTTCTCTGTTTTGAACAATGCATCATACCGGTCGCTGCGATAAGGTTGGTCTATCTTCTCCAGTGGCATACGGTAGATACGGGGATTCTGCAAGCCAAAAGGATAAGAGGGTTTGGTGCGACTGGAAATGAAATAGATGTATTTGCTATCCGGACTCCAAACCGGGCTGGATTCTGTAATACCAGACTGTGTGAGGTTGGTGGTTTTATTGTCTTTCAGGTTGTGGATGAAAATGTCCTGCTCGAAATTGCGGATGGCAGTGAATACCACATATTCATCATTGGGTGAGAATCCAGGATCAGAATTCTGGAAACCCCAGAGTTCATCTTTCACCAGCGTTTTGTTATCAAAGCTTTTCAGGTCCATCAGGCGTACTTCATCCCGACCACTCAGGTATACCATTTTGGTTCTTTTGCTGTTGAGCACACCGCTGCGATTATTGCGCAGATCTTTGGTGATTTGTTTTACTGGGCTGCTGCCATCGGCGGCCACACTGAACCAGTTGAGGTAGCCGTCTACGGTCTGGTTGAATACCAGGGTCTTATTATCACTCAGCCATTTGACTTCGCGGGCGCGTTCGGTATTGCCTTTGTTAATCTGTTGTACGAATTTGCCATCCAGATCGCTGACGAATAATTCGCCGCGGGAAGTAAATGCGAGTTTCTTGCCATCGGGTGATACATCGAAATTGCTGATGTTACCTCGTACCTGAAAATCCTTATCGGCCGGGAGAACAGGGTTGCGGGGAAGTTTAATACTCAGCTTTTCCGCTTTTTTAGACGCAGCATCATAGAGCCACAACTGGTAGTCTTTCTCAAAAATCACTTTGCTGCCATCTGCTGCGGCCACGGGCGCTTTAATAGAAGTATTGAACTTGGTCAGCGCTGTTTTTTTTCCGTTCTCAAAACTGTAGAGATTATACTCGCCGTTTTGTTCATCGGAAATAAAGTACACTTTACCATTGCGATCAATGGTGACTCCAAAATCCTTGCCTTCCCAATCGGTGTGTTTTTTATACTGTTTGGTCTTGGGGTTATACGACTGTATATCCGGATTGAATGGTCCTTTATACCGTTTGCGGGCAATCTGACTGTAACTTTCCCAGGTATCATTGAAATAAATATCACCGGAAGGATGTTCAGCCAGTGCATGATCAAACTGAAAGTAATGGTCGCCAAAAATTCTTTTCGGTGTACCACCCTGTATACCCACGGTGAAACCGGTTACCTGCCCCAGTCGGGAAGAAGTAAAATAAATGGTTTTACTGTCCCAGGACCAGTTATTGACGTCATCCAACGCACTGTGAAAAGTTAGCTGTTTGATATCGCCACCCGCTAACGGCATCACATATACATCACCATTACCCATCTGGCGACCGGTAAATGCCAGCCATTTGCCATCGGGTGAAATGCGGGGATTGGTTTCATAACCCTGCATGGCGGTAAGCCTGGTGGCAGCACCGTCCCTTACAGATGCTTTCCATAAATCGCCTTCGAATGCGAATACAACCGTTTGTCCGTCCGGACTCAGTGCAGCAGTGGATAGAAATGGAGGGGTGTTTTCCTGGGCGGTAACCATTCCGGCAAAGAGGCAGGGAAGGAGCCCCAGAAGCAATTTTCTCATAAAGAATCAATTTATGCTTCAAGATACTACCACCATCTTCCAAAAAACAAGCCCTTGGGATGAAAGGTTAAAAAAAGTTCCAGCAGGGCACAAAAAAGGAGGAGCTGACTGGCTCCTCCCGTATTCTGTAGTGTTTTCGGGTATTTTAAATTACCACATTGATCATTTTGCCCTTAATAAATATGAATTTTTTAAGAGGTTTACCCTCAACCCATTTCTGCACCACTTCATTGGCAAGCACAATGGCTTTTACATCTTCTTCACTGGCATCCAGTGCAAGGGTGATATTGGTGCGCATTTTACCATTGATGCTAACCGGGTATTCTTTTTCAGACTCCACCAGCGTGGCCGGATCAAATTTGGGGAATGAAGCATCGAGTACGCTATTGCTATTTCCCAACGCGTGCCAGAGTTCCTCGGATACATGTGGCGCATAAGGCGTCAATAGAATGAGCAGGGGTTCCAGGATGGCGCGTTTATGACATTTGAGATCGCTCAGTTCATTTACGCAGATCATGAAACTACTCACTGCTGTATTAAAGCTGTAACGCTCAGTGTCTTCCTCAATTTTTTTGATGGTACGGTGCAGTACTTTTAATTCAGGTGCAGTTGGATTTTCTTCATTCCATAGCCTGCCTTTCTCTTCGTCAAAAAACAGACGCCAGAGTTTCTTAATGAAACGGTGTACCCCCTCAATACCCTTGGTATCCCAGGGCTTGCTCTGGTCAACCGGACCGAGGAACATTTCATACATGCGGAAAGTATCGGCGCCGAATTTCTCCACCAGGCTATCGGGATTAACGGTATTGAATTTGGACTTGGACATTTTTTCCACTTCAGAACCGCAGATATATTTGCCATCTTCCAGTATGAATTCAGCATGGGCATATTCACCATTACGCCATTTTTTGAACGCTTCGATATCCAATTCTACTCCGTCAACAATATTTACATCAACATGTAATTTGTCGGTTTCCATACTACCGGCTAAGCCTGCTGATACAAATTGTTGTGTTCCTTTTTTACGGTATACAAAACGGCTGCTGCCTTGTATCATACCCTGGTTCAGCAGTTTGCGGAAGGGCTCGTCAAAACCAATATGCCCCAGGTCGTACAGGGCTTTGGTCCACATACGGCTGTACAGCAAATGTCCTACGGCATGTTCGGTTCCACCAATGTATAAGTCAACCTGATTCCAGTAATCACTGGCAGACCGGCTGCAGAATTCTTTATCGTTCTGCGGATCCATATACCGCAGGAAATACCAGCTGCTGCCGGCATAGCCGGGCATGGTATTGGTTTCGCGGATGCCATCGCCCACTATTTTCCAGTCGTTCAGGTTGGCCAGTGGGCCCTCGCCATCGGGGCCGGGTCCGTATGATTCCACATCGGGTAATAGCAATGGTAATTCCTTTTCTGAGAGGGGATAGGCAATACCATTTTTCCAAACAATGGGAAAGGGTTCACCCCAATAGCGTTGACGGCTGAAAGCGGCATCACGCATTTTATAATTCACTTTGCGTTTACCCATGCCCATGTTTTCCAGTTTCTCAATCACTATTTCTATGGCTTCACGCATGGGAATATCGTTGAGAAAATCGCTGTTGCTTAACCGGGCATCTTTGGTGGGATTGGCATCGGTACCATCAAATGCATCGCCAATGATATTGGTAATGGGGATGGAGAAATGCTGTGCAAATCTGAAATCACGTTCATCACCACAGGGTACGGCCATGATGGCACCAGTACCATAACCAGCCAGTACATATTCAGAGATCCATACGGGTATTTTACGGCCGTTGAACGGGTTAATGGCATAAGCGCCGGTAAAACAGCCACTGATCTTTTTCTCTGCCTGTCGCTCCCGCTCACTCCTGCTTTTCACATATTCAATATAGTTGTCTACTACTGCCTGTTGTTCGGGTGATGTAATCCTGCTGATGATCTCGTGTTCGGGTGCTACTACCATAAAATCAACCCCGAAAATGGTATCGGGACGAGTGGTATACACCACCAGTGATTCTGTATGTCCATCGAGGGAAAAACTGATCTCTGCGCCGGATGATTTGCCAATCCAGTTGGACTGCATTTCCTGCATGGCTTCACTGAATTCAATAGTCTTCAGTCCACTCAACAAACGATCCGCGTATTCAGTGATCCGAAGGTACCACTGACGTAGTTTCTTTTTCACCACAGGATAACCGCCGCGCTCACTCACACCATTTACCACTTCATCATTAGCCAGTACAGTGCCCAGTGCTTCGCACCAGTTCACTTCACCATATCCACAAAACGCCAGGCGGTAATGCATGAGAATATCCTGCTGCTCTTTTTCACTATACCCCTTCCAGTCGGTTGCCGTGAAAACAATTTTGGGATCACCCGGACAAGGATGGTTGCTATTCCCTTCTTTTTCGAATGCAGCGGTCAGTTGTTCAATGGGTACTGCTTTCTGTAATTGCCGGTTATAAAAACTGTGAAAGAGCTGGAGAAAAATCCATTGGGTCCATTTATAATAACTGGCATCGGAGGTACGAACTTCCCGTTCCCAGTCGTAGCAAAAGCCAATATTATCCAGTTGTTTACGAAAATTATTGATGTTCTGGGCGGTTCCTTTGGCGGGATGAACCCCGTGTTCCAGTGCATACTGTTCGGCGGGTAAGCCAAAAGCATCGTAACCCATGGGATGTAATACATTAAAGCCCTGGAGTCTTTTAAAGCGACTCACAATATCGGATGCTATATAACCCAGGGGATGACCCACATGCAGGCCGGCACCGCTGGGATAGGGGAACATATCCAGCACATAGTATTTGGGCCGGGAGCTGTTATTGGATACGCGGTAAGCGCCGGACTTCTTCCATTCGTCCTGCCATTTTTTTTCAATCGATCTGAAATTGTATTCCATGATGGGGTAACCTATACTTTTTAGTCTGTTTTATCGTTGTTGTACCAATAGTGCCCGGGGATCCGGCAATCCTAACATAACTTTAACCGGATTCCGGCTCGATTGCTATATTTTCAAGGGCAAAATGGTCGTTAGAGTGGCTGCAAATGTAAGTCTTTAGGCGTCAAAACCCTACATTTGCAATACCCGGAAGGGCTTCTGAGGACCTGAATATTGGCTTTATAAAGGATAGTTATGGCAGATAGTGGCAAATCTTCTCTGAAACGCAGTAAACCCAATTACATATACAGCATTGTGGGGGTAGCCCTCGTACTGCTGATTATGGGTATTATGGGCTGGTTTTTCCTGAATATTAATGCAGTGGGCAATGCGTTCAAGGAAGATATCCGAATGAGTGCCTATCTGCGTACCCTGAACAAGGACACCATTGGCCAGATCCAGCAGTTTATTGCTTCCCGACCCTATACCAAGAGTACGGTATATGTTGATAAAGTAAAGGCCAAGGAAATCTGGAACCGCGAGAACAATGAAGACTGGGCCAAGATACTGGATGTAAACCCCCTTCCCGAAAGCATTGATTTCTATGCCAAGGCCGATTGGGTGAACAAAGACAGCCTGGCACGTATATCGGAAGAACTAATGTCGGCCTATGGCAATCAGATCACCGATCTGCAATATCCGCAGAGCCTGGTGAGTAACCTGAATGAACGAGCAGCTAAAATTGGCCTGATCTTTCTGGTTATTGCAATAATTCTCTGCGTAATTGTTATCGTGAGTATCGATAATACCATTCGACTGGCTATGTTCAGTAACCGCTTCCTCATCAAAACCATGCAAATGGTGGGGGCAACCCGAAGTTTTATTGCCAGACCCCTGAATGTAAGGGCCGTGGTAAACGGGCTCATCAGTTCTGGTATTGCCATCGTATTATTGTTCAGTATCATCAGCTGGGCAGAAAGCCAGTTTCCCCAGTTGAAAGCTATTCGCGACTGGAAACTGACCATCATTTTGTTTGGTGGTCTGATCCTGCTGGGCGTGGGTATTTCGGTGTACAGCACTTACAGGAGTGTATTGAAATACCTGAAAATGAAACTGGACGATCTCTATTAATATCAATCCAACTACTAAAACAACAGATATGTCTGCTGAGAAAACTAATCATACTTCCCTTTTTGGAAAAGAAAATTATACCTGGATGCTGATCGGCGCCGTTGTGATTGCACTGGGCTTTTTTCTGATGAGTGGAGGCCGTAGTACAGATGCCAATGTGTTTGATTACAAGCAGGTATACAGTACCACCCGCATTACCGTAGCACCGATCCTGATTCTGGTAGGACTGGTGATTGAGATTTATGCCATCTTCAAAAAAGCCAAGTAGGTTTTTGGTGTAGGTTTTGGGATTTGTGGTTGGGAATACAACACAGATCTGATTGCTGATATCTGAAATTCACCCCATGAGTATATTTGAAGCGATTGTGATTGCCATTGTAGAAGGCATCACAGAGTTCATACCAGTATCTTCCACCGGGCATATGGTTATTGCCAGCTCTTTCCTGGGTATTGCCAAGGACGATTTTACTAAACTCTTTGAAGTAGCCATTCAGTTAGGGGCTATTCTTTCGGTGGTGGTCCTGTATCGTAAAAAATTCTTTCCCCTGAACCGGTGGAATTTTTACATCAAGTTATTGGTTGCCGTGATTCCTGCCCTGGCCCTTGGTGCCCTGTTTTCTGATAAGATAGACGATCTTCTGGAAAGTCCGCTTACCGTATCCATTACGATGCTGGTGGGTGGCTTGGTACTATTATTCATTGACAAGCTATTCCAGTCTCCCAGCATTGAACAGGAAGAAAAAATTACCCTGGGAAAAGCATTGGTGATTGGTTTATGGCAGTGTGTGGCCATGATCCCTGGTGTGAGCCGTAGTGCCGCCAGTATCATTGGCGGTATGCAGCAAAAACTCACCCGCAACCTGGCCGCTGAATTTTCATTTTTCCTCGCCGTGCCCACCATGGCTGCTGCTACGGGTTATAAATTACTCAAAGCCTGGAAGACCAATCCGGATATGCTTACCCAAACCGATAACCTGATAGCACTGGCTGTTGGGAACCTGGTAGCTTTTGTGGTAGCATTATTGGCGATCAAATTCTTTATTGGCTTTCTCCAGAAACACGGCTTCCGGCTTTTCGGCTGGTATCGTCTGATTGCCGGTACAATCCTGCTGGTGCTGGTACTGACAGGGTATCTGAAGTAGAGGTCAAAAGTGAAAGGTGAAAAGTGAAAGGGGATGATCTGGATGTAAATCAAAAAATCAAAGATCAAAAATTCAAAGATCTGCGATCTGACTGCTTACTTCCGAGATCTCCTTATATTTAGGTACCAAAACTTTTCCCATGCAAACTGCCTCCAAGCGCGTGATCAATGGCTGGGCCATGTACGATTGGGCCAATAGCGTATATAACCTGGTGATTACTTCCACCATATTCCCGGCCTATTTTGAAATTGTTACAGGTGATGGAAATGATGCAACGAGTAATGATACCGTTACCCTCTTCGGGCGGGAATTTGTAAACACAGCCCTCTATAATTATGCATTGGCGGTGGCTTTTATGATTGTGGCGCTGATGTCGCCGCTATTGTCTTCTATTGCGGACTATAAAGGCAATAAGAAAAAATTCCTCTTCTTTTTCTGTACCCTGGGCAGTGTGGCCTGCAGTGCACTGTTTTTTTACGATCGTTCAAACCTGGCATACGGACTGACCTGTATGATCATTGCCTGTGTGGGGTATTGGAGCAGCCTGGTATTTTATAATTCGTTCCTGCCAGAGATTGCAGCACCCAAAGACCAGGATAAAGTGAGTGCCAAGGGTTTTGCCATGGGCTATATTGGTAGTGTGATTTTACAGGTGGTTTGTTTTGTATTTGTATTAAAGCATGAGCTATTTGGGATTACTGCAGGAAAAGGTTCTCAGATATCTTTTCTCCTGGTCGGTATCTGGTGGTGGGGATTTGGTCAGCTGGCTTTGAGCCGGTTGCCCAAAAGTAAACCAACCGGTACGCCCAATAGCGGTAGTATAGTAACCAATGGGTACAAAGAATTGAATAAAGTATGGAAGCAGCTGAAAGCCCTGCCGGTTTTGAAGAAATACCTGTTTGCTTTTTTCTTTTACAATATGGGTGTGCAAACGGTAATGCTGGCGGCTACGCTTTACGGTAAAAGCGAACTGAATATTCCTACGACCAATTTGATTATAGCCATTCTGATCATTCAATTGGTGGCCATACTAGGCGCTTATACCATTGCCAAACTTTCTGACAAGCTGGGAAATTTCAGGGCTTTGATGATTACTGTAGCGTTGTGGATTGTGCTTTGTATCATCGGTTATTTATTGCCTCGTGATGGAATCAATGAATTCTACGGATTGGCCATACTCGTTGGTTTCGTTATGGGGGGTATCCAATCGCTCAGTCGCAGTACCTATGCCAAACTCATGCCTGAAACAGAAGACACCACATCATTCTTTAGTTTTTATGATGTGACCGAAAAAATAGCCATTGTTATTGGCATGTTCTCCTTTGGTTATATCAATGAATTGTCCGGCTCACAGCGTAATTCTGTACTGGCCCTGGTATTGTTTTTTGTGATCGGACTGATACTGCTTACGTTTGCATCAGCCAATCAACGGCACAGAAAAGATAAAGTGATGTGATTTATGAAACTATACAGTATTCCTACCGGTAATTTTAAACTGGATGGGGGCGCC
>JAACZQ010000122.1 GCA_009996675.1 Chitinophagaceae bacterium | reverse complement strand
CACATACCTGAATGAATGCTTTTTTATCGCTAACTTACTGATATGAAAGCCCATACAAATGTACGGATCCTGGTCTTTTTAAAGCCCTCCCTGCTCACCGTACTGGCTTTGCTGGTCTTTATCCTGGGCTATTTTCCCACCTGGGTGGAAGAATACTACAGCACCGGTATCTATCCTGCCATTGGTAATACCCTTCGCATGATTACCCGGCATATTCCCTTCAGCCTGGGGGATATTCTGTATGGCTGGATCTTTATTTGGTTGATTATCAGTAGTATTAAAGGAGCATTATCCTGGCGGCGCCATGGGTTTTCGCGGGAGCGGTTCTTATTGGGAAGCCTTCGCTGGTATTGCCGGATTCTTAGTATGTATATTTTGTTTAAACTGTTGTGGGGATTGAATTATTCCCGGCTGGGTCTGGCTGCCCAATTTAAGCTTCCCAGGAATGCGTACAGCAAGACGGATGTGATTAACCTCACCAACCGGCTGATCGATAGCCTGAACAGTTGCCGGGCCCGGATACCCGATACCAGCCTGCCATCTCCGCCAACCGATTCCCTGTACCGGCTGATCTACCGGGGATACGATCGCTTATCTATTCCCTATCCCTTCCTGGTGTATACCAACCGTTCGGTTAAAACCAGCCTGTACAGCTTCCTGGCCGATTATGGCGGGTATACGGGATACTATAATCCGTTTACCGGGGAAGCACAGGTACGCAGCAATATGCCCAGGGTAATGGTGCCTTATGTGGCAGCACATGAAATGGCCCATCAACTGGGCTATGCCAGCGAGAGCGAAGCCAATTTTATTGGTTACCTGGCCACCATGCACAGCGGTGATGCATACAGCCGTTATTCTGCTTACCTGGAGCTCTTCAGCTATGCACAGCAGGAAGAAATATACCAGTTTGCGCTGGACCAGGATTCTACCGGTTTAATGCAGCAAATGCAGGCCAATAAGACCCGGCTGGATACGCTGGTGAAAAAAGACCGGCGGGAGATCAGGGCTTTTTTTGCGCAAAGACGTAACCGGATTGCGCCGGCCATTTCCGGATTATATGATCAGTACCTGCGCATCAATCAGCAGGAGAAAGGCATCCGAAGCTACGATGAAGTCATTGGCTGGCTGATCGCTTACCACCAACGCTATGAAAGCAGGCAATAATACAGGCTCCTTGTTTGCCGCAGCCCTGTTCACCCTTACCGCAGGTCTGTTGTTATCCTGGGGCATACAGCAGGCGGCAACACCGTAGTCATCCGCCAATCCCTTCTGGCAGGTGCTGGACTGGGCTTTCCCCTGGGTATGGGGATTGATGTATGCTTTCATGGGCTGGGGCCTGGGACTTATCTGCCTGCAACCGCCATCCAGGTTACGCTTACGTGCCCTGCTGGTATTTTGGGGACAGTTTTTACTGCACCTGCTATGGATATACCTGTTTACGGTGCGGCATAACACCGACTGGAGCCTGGTTCTGATGATTGTTTTATGGGTGACGGTTTTATATACCGTGCTGCTCTTTGGTAAGCTGGCTCCGCGGGCAGCCTGGTGTCTGCTGCCTTACCTGGGCTGGCTGAGCATCCTGGCCATACAGAACGCCATCCTGTTACGGATGGCGCAGGGGTTCTGAATCAGAATTTATTCTTCCACATCATGCTTTCAATCGGACGATCGGGTTGTCCGCTGTATTTGGCATTGGATTTCTGGTTGTATTTCACTTCAATAGTGCCCTCCACCGGGAAATAGATCAACTGTCCGATGGGCATACCATGGTATACCCGCACCGGTTGCTTGCAGGAAATTTCGAGGGTCCAGTTACCGCAGAAGCCCACATCGCCTTTACCCGCCGTAGCATGAATATCAATCCCCAGTCGGCCGGTGGATGATTTGCCTTCCAGAAAAGGTACATGGGCATGTGTTTCGGTATATTCCTGTGTAACGCCGAGGTAAAATTTATTGGGTTCCAGTACAAAGCCCTCATCCGGTATTTCGAAATAAGTGATCTGGTTGTGTTTTTTGGCGTCCAGCACTTCATCCACATACATGGCCAGCACTTTTCCCAGGTGTACATCATAACTGTTACTACCCAGGTCGGCCCGGTTATAAGGCTCGATCTTGATGGTTCCTTTATTCATTTCCTCCAGTATGCGGGAATCGGTGAGAATCATTTTGCTGTTATTTATGGTTGGGATGCAAATAAATCTTAAATCTGCAATCTAAACTGCGAATGTAGAAGGTGTCTTTGTTTTATCAACAAAATATTAACCAGTTTACCCGTTTGGGTATTTGGCATATCACGGAAACGGAGGATTTTTTCCTCCGGGAAGTGCAATTGGGCAGGGAAATCACCCATCCGCACAAAAGACTGCAACACCTGGCGGGCCGTTTTCTCCTGCCAGCCCTGTTTCCCGATTTCCCTGAGTCCTCCATCCGCATCGCCGATACCCGCAAGCCCTATCTGCCCGATGAAGCTTATCATTTTTCCATTTCTCATTGTGGCGATTTTGCCGCAGCCATTGTGAGTAGTCGGAGCCGGGTAGGTATTGATATTGAAATCATCACCCCGCGTGTTGTAAAGATCAAACACAAATTCCTGCATCCCGAAGAATTAGCAGCCCTCGGTGCAACTGCTTTACCGGCCATTCCGCTGCTCACACTGTTGTGGAGCATGAAAGAAGCCATGTTTAAATGGTGGGGTAGTGGGGAAGTGGATTTTAGTGAGCACCTCCGTATTCTCACCATACCCGATCAGCCCACTGGAAGCGTACCGGTGGCATTGATCCGCGGAACAACGACCATTCCATTGGTGATGCACTATGAACTGCGGGAGGAAATGAGCCTGGCCTGGTGTATGTCGGCTTAAGCTTGGCCTAATCATCAAAACGTCCCTTGGTTTTGGGTACCAATAGCAGGTTTTTCTGCAGTGTTTGTTTTAATTGTCGTTTCACCAGCTGTCCCATGGTTTTGGCTTTACCGAAAGTTTCTGCATTATTGAAATGTGCTGCAAGTTCTGTTTTCAGCTGCGCCAGTTTTTCGGGCGTGGAAATATGATCGGCACTCATGATATCCAGTAATGCTTTGATCCGGTAACGGGAAGAGACCAGCCGGAATGTCATCATGGTCCTTTCTTCTGCCTGGTATTGGGCAATGGAATTTTTATCGAGAAACTGCAAAACAGTATCCACCAATGGACGGTTCTCCTTGAAGAACTGCGGAAGGTATAAGTTCTTCCTGCCTTCATAGGATTGCTGGTCAAAATCAATGGCCCGTATCCGGTATTGAAAGTCTTCTATATCGGGGATAATATTCACCACAAAATTGTAAGAGCGCATATCACCCAGCAGTTGTACAAAACACCGTTCATTGAACTTCACAAATTCCTTGGCCAGCCGGATGCGGTTGGTATTGGGTGCCTGCAGGTATTCCGCAATAAATATATCACCCGGCACGCCCGGTATATGTTCTTCAATCAGCGTGCTCTGGTCGGTGAAATATGTCATGCGGTTGGGCGATAACAAATGCTCCAGCTCCAGTCCATATACCCTGCTGGCATCGGTTTGTTTGATGTAGTAGTGATCGTAATTATCGTTGAACTTATTGATGATGCGGATGCGGAAGGGCTGACTATTGCCGAAATAGCAGAAATCAATGCGGGCAACATCCAGGTGATCAATGAAACTCAGGTCGCCTTCTGTTTTGAGAATGGCATAGATGCGCACCAGGTTTTCGCGCAGGAACTCCCATTCTTTCATATCGTAGACCACTTTCTCCCAGGAGGTATTGTTCCCGTGTTTGTCTTTCAGTGGTACGCTGTACCGGTAACGTTGTAAGTCCTGGTAACTCACCGGTAATTTCACTTCCCGGCCATGGTGTTCCAGGTAGGTGCGCAGGGCTGCATTGACCCGGAAAGCGGGTTTTTTCCGGGATGGCTTGCCACTGCTTTCGGTACCGGTAATATCGAATGGGTTAGTCAATTTGTACAGTATCGTTGTCTTCCAGCAGGTTTAAATTCACCGCATCGGCGCCGGCAATACCCTCAATGGAGCCTTTGATATGGGCGGCATTCAGTAAGACTTTTTCCAGTTGCTTTTCACGGGCTTTCCAGAGTTTCTCCATGGCATCCCTTTCTTTCTGGATACTGATCTTCATGGTCATAAAACCTTCCCGGATGGCTTTCCATTGCTCACTGAATTCTGAACCGATGAGGTAATCGTATAACATCGACATTTTATCGCCCTTATTCTCCTGGCTCTTTTTGGCTTCGGCAATACGCAACAAGGCATTGCGCAGCAGGAGGGAAACACTGCGGACTTCCGTAAATGTGCAGATATATACACCATCTTTCTCTCCAAAGCGATCCATGTCTTTCGGCAGGGCCTGGGTTACAATCACGGCAATATCGGCACCCTGACTACGCATATCGGCTTTGAGTTTCTCAATCCAGTCATTGGCAAAATCCTTGGTTCGCTTGCTCTCATAAATGATTTTACCGGCTTCGGCCCCAAACTGGTTGCGTACGGTTTGAATACAGTCGGCCCCGCGAACCCCTTTTCCTACTTCTTCTACTTTATCGAAAGGGAAAGTGGTTTGTAATAATTCTTCCAGCATCAGTTCCTGTACTTCGCCCTGCAACTGCATGCTGCCCTGTTCCGATTTGCGCCGCATTTCTTCCACCAGTTTTTTCTGGTCTTCGATCTGCTTTTCCATTTCTTTCATGCGCAACTGGTATTCCTGTTCCTTGATGCTCAGTTTCTCTGCTTCTTCCCGCATCAGTGCTTCCTTGATCTTTTCCCTTTCGGTTAATAACTGTCGCTGTAATTGCAATTCCAGTTCTTCTTCCTTGTTTTTCAGTGCCTGTTCTTTTTGCAAAAACTCCAGTTCCTTGCGGCGGGCGTCTTTCAGTTTTTCCTCATTCTCCTGTGCCGATTGCTGCAGCATTTTCAGCTGGTTTTCAAAATCGGCTGTAATGCTTTTACGGATACTGTCCTGTATTTCCGCTTCCAGTTTCTGTTTCTCTTCAATAATGCGCTGATTGGTTTCCTGCTCTTTCTGTTGCAGTTGCTGTTGTAACTGCTGTTCCTTGAGGCGGAATTCATCGTCTTTTTTCTTCTGCCATTCCACCATCTGGCCACGCAGCTCGCGCTGCACTTCCTCGCGTATGGAATCGCCGGGTTCGAACTGGTGGTTGCAATTGGGACAGTGTATGATAAAATCGGCCATATTCGGGTGTTTAAAACGGAACGGGTGTCCGGATAAAAGTACTATTTCTGCTGCAAATCTCCGGGACCGTCATCAGAAGTGTATCAGCAATGCTTCCTGTGATAAATGGAAATAGCGGGTAATTCCAATATCCGCCAGGAATCGCTGGTCGTGCGATACCACCAATACCGTGCCCTGGTATGCGCTGATGGCAGCTGTGAGTATTTCAATATTCTGTATATCCAGGTTATTGGTAGGTTCATCCAGTATAATCAGGTCGGGCGCCTGGGCACCCATACCCAGGCAGCAGAGTAATAAACGCATACGTTCTCCGCCACTGAGTG
Source organism: Chitinophagaceae bacterium (assembly GCA_009996675.1). Classification (GTDB taxonomy): domain Bacteria; phylum Bacteroidota; class Bacteroidia; order Chitinophagales; family Chitinophagaceae; genus Sediminibacterium. The sequence goes on along the minus strand of JAACZQ010000122.1, from coordinate 3,506 downwards.
AATAACAGGTTTTATCCCAATCCGCTTTGGTGAATAAAAAGCGGGTTAGCCTGATTTTGATTTCATGCTCTTCGAGACCCGTCTGGTTGAATTGTTGCGCAAATGCAAATACCGTTGCCGCATTCTGCAGCAGTGAATAATCCTGGTCGATATACATGGCAGTACAGGGCGCACGGAACAGGGTGCCTGATTCGGGTGCCAGGCTACCCAGTAATAATCGGAGCAGTGTTGTTTTCCCCGATCCGTTATCTCCCTGCAGTGCGATCCGGTCGCCACTGTAAATATTGAAATCGAGTCCGTTTCGCCACAAAGGCCCGTTGCTATAATTATACTGCAAACCGGTGGCACGCAATAATTCCTTACCCCGGTGCAGTTGGGTATTTTCCAGTCCGAATTTCATCCGGTCTGTTTCGGGAACCGATTCACGGAGCGCCTGCAATTCCTGCGTGAGACCTTCCATCTTTTCTGCATGCGCTGTTTTCAGACGGGCTGAACTGTTTTCTGCATTGTTGCGCAGGGTATTCATCATGATTTTGGCCACACCGGCTTTCTCCTGTTTCTTTTTACCCCTGGCATCCAGTTTTTGTTTGCGCGCGATACTTGCTCTTTCCTTTTCCCGGGCTTTGCGTATTTCTTTTTCCTGGTGCTGTATATCTTCCTCCAAAGCCGTTTTTGCTATCTCTTTTTGTGCTGCATAAAAATCGTAGTTGCCACCATAGGTTTTGATACCTGTTGCGGTAAGCTCGCAAGTGGTGTTGAGTAAGTTTAACAGTGTTCTGTCGTGACTCACCACCATCAACGTACTTCTGGTATGCTGTATCCAATCGTATAATATGGATCGTCTTGTTTTGTCGAGGTGGTTGCTGGGTTCATCCAATAGTACCAGTGCGGGATTATGTAGGCTAAGCCCTGCCAGAAATACGCTGGTCTTTTGTCCGCCACTCAAACTGCTCATCGGTTGCGTGAGTGTAACCGATGGCAGGTTCCAGTCCTTCAGCGATTGCAGGGCTCGTTCTTCCAGTGTCCAGTCGTCCTGCAACACCGTCAGGTTATGCTCCGTTACTTCCCCCCGGAGAATTGCGTGTAAGGCCTTCAGCTGTTCAGTAATTCGCAGTGCATCGGCAACGGTCCAGTCGTCAAACTGTCCAACATGTTGCGGTATGTAATATGGTTTGGCATCCGACTGTAAACTGCCGCTGCTGAGTTGTTGTTGTCCGGCTATAATTGCCAGTAAAGTTGATTTCCCTGATCCGTTATTGCCAATAAGTGCAATTTTTTCCGATGGGTTGACCACCAGGTTCAGGTTACTGAATAACACTGTTTTATCAGGATGTGTGTATGATGCGTTTTGTAATAAGAGCATGATTTCATTATAACGGTTAGCAATGGGGTTGAAGAATTGCTGTGGCGGTTTAACGAAATATGGTATTACATGGGGGGGAGTGTTAGAGGTCAGATGTCAGATCTCAGATGTCAGATCTTTGATTTTTTGATCTTTGATTTTTTGCCTTTTGCCTTTTGCCTTTTGCCTTTTGCCTTTTGACTTTTGACTTTTGACTTTTGACTTTTGACTTTTGACTTTTGCTGGTGCAAAGGTAGGATTATTTTCAGCGGATGGTATTAAATAAAAAACCCAGATAGTGAATCTGGGTTTGTGGGGAAGCGGAGAATCGAACTTCCATCCCCACGGTACCGTGGGGACTACCACCATAAGTTATTTGTTCTGTTATTGGTCAATGGGGTATTAAATAAAAAACCCAGATAGTTTATCTGGGTTTGTGNGGTATTAAATAAAAAACCCAGATAGTTTATCTGGGTTTGTGGGGAAGCGGAGAATCGAACTTCCATCCCCACGGTACCGTGGGGACTACCACCATAAGTTATTTGTTCTGTTATTGGTCAATGGGGTATTAAATAAAAAACCCAGATAGTTTATCTGGGTTTGTGCGGAAGAGGAGATTCGAACTCCCACGCCCGGTAAAAGGCGCTACCACCTCAAAGTAGTGCGTCTACCAATTTCGCCACCTCCGCATCTTTGGGACGGCAAATGTACATGAATTTTATGAGTCAAACAGGGGCTTTGGCCAAAAAATATTGCCCCATCAGCCGCCAGGTGCTGCCGGATATTACATCCGTTCCGGTACCTGTATGCCCATGGTGGCCATCCCTTTTTTCAATACCCCGGCAGTAAGACCGGCCAGTTGCAGTCGCAATTGTTTTTTCTCCTCGCTTTCCGCATTGGCAATGGAGTGTTCGGTGTAGAATGAGTTAAAGGTTTTGGCCAGGTTAAAGACATAAATAGCCAGCTTGGAAGGATCATGCTCGCGGGCTGCTTCTTCCAGTACACCGGGGAATTGTTCCAGCTGCATAAGCAGGCCTTTTTCCAGCGGGAGCAGGGATTGGTTCAGCTGTACCGCGGCCGCATCGGTACCGGTTTTGCGGAGAATGCTGCGGATACGGGCATGGGTATATTGTATGAATGGTCCCGTAAAACCATGGAAATCGATGCTTTCTTCGGGGTTGAAAATCATTTTCTTTTTGGGATCCACCCGCAGCAGGAAAAATTTCAAAGCGCCCAGCCCGATCATGTTGTACAGGTTTTCCAGCTCGCTTTCGGTAAAATCTTTCACCTTGCCCAGCTCTTCCGTTTTCTGACGGGCAATGGCTATCATGGTGTCTACCAGGTCATCCGCATCTACCACGGTTCCTTCACGGCTTTTCATTTTACCAGTGGGTAATTCCACCATACCATAACTCAGGTGATATATGCCATCGGCTGAAGGCAGTTGTAATTTCTGGCAGATCAGTTTCAGCACTTTAAAATGGTAGTTCTGTTCATCACCGACCACATAAATACTTTGACGGGCATTGAATTCTTTCTGCTTGAGTTCCGCCAGTCCGATATCCTGGGTCATGTATACCGATGTGCCATCTTTCCGGCGCACCAGTTTTTCATCCAGTCCGTCGGCTGTCAGGTCAATCCATACACTGCCATCGGGTTTGGCGTAGAAAACACCTTTGGCCAGGCCGGTTTCTACCAGGTCTTTACCCAGCAGGTAGGTATCGCTCTCGTAATAAGTTTTTTGGAAATCACTGCCAATGCGCTGGTACGTGGCATCGAAACCAGCATACACCCAACTGTTCATGGTGCGCCAGAGTTCCATCACTTCCGGTTTGCCGGCTTCCCAGTCAATCAGCATCTGCTGTGTTGCTTTCATGATGGGCGCTTCTTTTTCGGCCTGTTCTTTGTCCATGCCGCCGGACACCAGTGCTTCTACCTGCTTTTTGTATTCGTCGTTGAATTTTACATAGTAATCACCAACAAAATGATCGCCTTTCTGCCCGGTGGAAGCAGGAGTTGCCCCATTGGCAAAGAGCTGCCAGGCAATCATGCTCTTACAGATATGCACCCCACGGTCGTTTACGATACAGGTTTTGACCACATCGTAGCCATTGGTTTTGAGTATTTCGGCAATACTCCAGCCCAGAAAATTATTGCGCAGGTG
>JAACZQ010000121.1 GCA_009996675.1 Chitinophagaceae bacterium | reverse complement strand
TCCCTTTTAATGACGCACCCGATTCTAAAGTGCTGAGCTTTCTGCCGCTGAACCACATATTCGAGAAAATGGTTACCTACATTTATCTCTACAGTGGTATCAGTATTTATTATGCGGAAAGCCTGGAGACCATTGGTGATAATTTGCGTGAAGTAAAACCCGACGGATTTACTACCGTGCCCCGGTTGCTTGAAAAAGTGTTTGAGCGGATTATGAGCAAGGGTAATGAGCTTACGGGTATCAAGCGAAGCCTGTTTTTTTGGGCCGTTGCACTGGGTGAGCGTTATGACAACCTGAAAAGTGGCGGGCTCTGGTATAATATCCAGCTGGCCATTGCCAATAAACTCATTTTCAATAAATGGCGTGAAGCATTGGGCGGCAGGGTTTCATTCATTGTAACCGGCGGTGCTGCCTGCCAGGTTAAATTGCTGCGCATATTCAATGCGGCGAAAATTCCTGTCTTCGAAGGTTATGGGCCAACAGAAAACAGTCCGGTAATCAGTGTAAATCGCCAGGCGAAAGGGTTAACCAAATTTGGTACAGTAGGTCCGGTGATCAATGGTATTGAAGTTAAACTGGCGGAAGACGGCGAAATCTGTGTGGCAGGTCCCTGTGTAATGGTAGGGTATTATAAACGCCCCGATATTACTGCCGAAACCGTTATTGATGGCTGGCTACATACCGGTGATATTGGTGTTTTTGAAGACAATAAATTTTTACGGATCACCGACCGGAAAAAAGAGTTATTTAAAACCAGCGGTGGAAAATATGTGGCACCACAGCCCATTGAAAATAAATTGAAGGAAAGTCCATTTATAGAACAGGTAATGGTTGTAGGTTCAGAGCGGAAGTTTGTAGGCGCGCTGATTGTGCCTTCCTTCAGCTACCTCAAGGAGTGGATGAAGGATAAGGGTATTCCGTATAGCAGTAATGAAGATGCTATCCGAAAACCTGAAGTGTTACAGAAATACCTGGAACTGGTGGAACATTACAATACCTTTTTCAACCATGTAGAGCAGATAAAGAAATTTGAGTTACTTCCACAGGAATGGACGATTGAAACTGGGGAGATGACTCCCAAATTAAGCCTGAAACGAAAAGTGGTGATGGAGAAATTCAAGTCAGCAATTGATCGTATTTACCAATAAAAGGCTAAGATTGGTTACTGGAAAACGGGCTGATCACTCAGCGTTGTAACCGGATACGAATCTTTGTACAGATTTATGGCAGAATCCAATATTTACCACACAGCCATTGAAAATGCGCTGGAAGCTTTTTTTCTTACCAAAACAGATGGCACAATTGTAGAAGTGAATGCCGCGGCATGTCATATGTTTGGCTATACTGATGATGAATTCAAATACAACCGGCAAATACAGGTAATAGATCCCGAATCTCCACAACTTGCTTTTTTTGAAGAAGAACGCAATCGCAAGGGGAAAATCGTTTGCGAGTTAACAGGTATCCGGAAAAGCGGGGAACGTTTTCCGATATCTGTATCCTCCATACTATTGCAGCAAAATGCAGATAAGGGCTTAACGCTAACGATTATACAGGATATTTCAGAACAGAAGCGGCAGCAGGATGAATTGCGTAATTCGGAAATCAATCTCCGGATGATACTGGATAATACCGAAGAAATGTTCCTGATTGTAGATCCGGAGCTGAAGGTGGTTAATTTTAATAAAGCAACCGAAAAGAAATCCCTTCAGGTATTAGGTACTCCTTTTCAGATCGGCAAATCGGTTCTGGAAAGCACCAGTCCGGAACGGGTTCCGGCATTAAAAAAGATTTACGAAGCGGTATTTGCCGGTGAATCAAAATATGTCACCTACGACCTCAAGTCGGTTGCTGGTGGTGTGATCACTATTGAAATTCATTATAGTCCCATTTTTGTTGAAAAGAGAGTCGTAGCTGCCATGGTCAATGTGCGCGACATTACCGAGCAGGCTAAAATCAGGAAAGAACGCGAGAATATACGGTTACAATTACAAAGAGCAGAGGAAATTGCAGCCATCGGTAGTTGTCAATGGGATTTCGAAACAAACCACTTGAACTGGTCCGATGAGTTCTTCCGTATCTGCGGATTTGAACCACGCAGTTTTGAGCCGGATCAGGAGCGCACTTTTAAGATTATTCATCCCGATGACCAGGCTAAAGTTCGAGCTGCAATTGAACATACCATAAAAAGTGGCGAGGATTATGATTTTGAAGCCAGAATACTGCGGCCAGACGGACTGGTGCGTAATATTTTTTCCCATGGTAAAATCCTGTACAACAGTCAGGGTGAGAAAGAAAAACTGATTGGAATTTTCCACGATATCACCGATAAAAAAACCATGGCTCGTGAGTTGATTGAGTCGGAACTACTGTTCAAAGCCATGGTAGAACATAGCGCCGATATTGTATTACTCATAAATGCTGCCCGGGAAATAACCTATATCAGTCCGGCTGCAGGCAGGCTCATGGGTTTTACCGCAACAGAAGTACTTGGTAAGCGTTTAAAGGATCTGCTTTTTGAGGAAGACCTGCCGCGTATGCTGGGTGAATTTGAAGAAATATTGGCTAACCCCGGGAAGCCTTTCAGTAAAGAATACCGGGTTAAAACAAAAACAGGCGGCTTTTTGTGGATGGAAGGTACGGTAACCAACCTGCTGCATTTGCAGGGGGTGAATAGTGTGATCATTAACCAGCGCGATATTACAGCAGAAAAAATCAGGGAAAAAGAGCTGCTGACGGCCAATGAGCGTTTTCATTATGCTGTTAAAGCAACCAAAGATGCGATCTGGGACTGGGATCTGGAGTCGGATATTATAACCCGTACGGGTGATGGATTAAGAACGAATTTCGGGTATGATGTGTATGAAGCCTCTAAAGATCCGAATTTCTGGATCCAACGTGTACACCCCGAAGATAAAGATTCGATGTTGCAGAAAAGAACATCGGTACTGGAGAATCCGGCGGCTTTGTATTGGGAGGATGAATACCGTTTCCTGAAATCTGATGGTAATTATGCCTTTGTATTTGATAAAGGGTATATACTCCGCGATGGCGCAGGCAAAGCCCAACGCATGATTGGTGCCACGCAAAATATCTCACATCAGAAAGAAACCGAAGCCCTGCTGCTGGAACTGAATAACCGCCTCAAGAAAAGGGCGGAAGATCTTGTTAATTCCAATATAGAGCTGGAAAGGTTTGCCTATGTGGCTTCACATGATTTACAGGAGCCTTTACGTATGGTAACAAGCTTTTTGCAACTCCTTAAAAAGAAGTACCGTGATCAACTGGATGAAGTGGCAGACCAGTACATACATTTTGCTGTTGATGGTGCGGAAAGGATGAAACAACTGATCATGGATTTGCTGGAGTATTCACGGGTAGGGTTTAACCGGGAAAACAATGAACCGGTTGATCTGAATAAACTATTAAAAGAGCAGGAATTGCTTTTTGAGAAAACCTGTCAGGAAACAGGTGCTGTTATTAATACCGGGCCCATGCCGGTGGTGCAGGGTAATAAAATGCAACTGTCGCAATTATTCCAGAACCTTATTGGGAATGCTATTAAATACCACCACAAAGATCGTTCGCCGGTTGTGACCATCGGGTCCGAGGAGCAGGCCGATCAGTTCCTGTTTTTTGTGAAAGATAATGGGATAGGTATAGAACCCGCATTTTTTGAAAAAGTATTTGTTATTTTCCAGCGGCTGCATAATAAGTCCGACTATGGCGGCACTGGTATCGGACTGGCCATCTGTAAGAAAATCGTTGAAAAACATGGCGGTACGATTTGGGTAGAATCAACCCCACAACAGGGAAGCTGCTTTTATTTTACCATCAGTAAAACCAGTAATTAATAACCATAAGATGAAACTTGCCTATTAAATTTGTATATTGTAAGTATTGCAGAGATGGTCTCAGCCAATCAATTAAGAGTAATCAATAGGTATGGAAACAAATACACATAGACTTTCCATATTAATTGTAGAAGATAACCCCGGAGATCTTTTTCTCCTGGAAGAGTTATTGCGTAGCTCTACCCTGCAATACCAGCAATTATTTAAGGTATCCAGTACCAATGATGCTATTAATATCCTCCAGCAGGAAGAGACAATCGACCTGGTATTACTGGATCTTACTTTACCGGATAGCAGTGGCCTGGAATCTTATCAGAAAATCAGTCCCTTTACGGGAGCTATTCCCATCATTGTACTCACCGGTCTCATTGATACTGAGATAGCACTGGAAACCATGGCCAGTGGTGCACAGGATTACCTGATTAAAGGCGAATTCGATGAAAAAATGCTGGATAAGTCCATCCAGTACAGTATAGAGCGTAAGAAGAGTCAGGAAAACCTCCGCGAAAGCAATGAACGTTTTGAGTTTGTCATCAGGGCTACCAATGATGTGATCTGGGATATTCGTTTATCTGATAAACGCATACTTTGGGGTAAGGAAAACCTGAAACGCCTGTTTGGGTATGAGCTGAAAAATAATGAAAGTGATTTTGAGTTTTGGGTAGATAATATTCATCCGGAGGACCGAGAACGCGTACATACCCAGATACAGGCTTCATTTGAAAGTACTGCCGACAGCATCTGGGAAGCCGAATACCGCTTCCGTTGTATGGATGGAGAATACCGGTACGTAGTAGACCGGGGGCACCTGTTGTACAAAAATGGGAAAGCCGTTCGTATGATCGGATCCATGCAGGATATTACCGAAAGAAAACTAGCCGAATTACAGGTGGTTAACAGTGAAAGAAGATTCCGTTCACTGGTGCAGAATGGATCCGACATGATTAAAATACTGGATCAGCAGGGCGATTTTATTTTTGCCAGTCCAAATGTTGAAAAAGTATTAGGATTCAAACCCTCAGACATGCTCGGCAGTACTCTGTTTGACTATGTACATCCCGACGAAGCAGCCGACATCGCGAACCATTTTAATACCATAAAGGGACAGGACTATCACGAGATCGGTTATTTCAGGTTCAAAGATGCAACAGGAGAATGGCGATGGCTGGAAACCAAACTTGCGAACCTGCTGCGCGATCCTGCTGTCAGGGGAATTGTTTCAAATTCCCGGGATGTTACCGAAAAAAAGAAAGCGGAAGAAATTATCCGCGAGTCAGAAGAACGCTACCGGAGCCTGTTCAATAATAATCCGATGCCTATTTATATATGGGATATTGAAACATTGCAGATACTGGAAGCCAATACTACAGCGCAGCGGGAATATGGGTATACCATGGAGGAGTTTCATAAACTGAAAGTAACCGATATCCGTAGGCCGGAACATGTACCCCAGTTCATGGAACATGTTTATAAAATACGCAAAGCTCAAACAGATGTTATTCTGTATGCTCAGTGGGAACATGTGCGGAAAGGAGGTGACCGGATGTTTATGGATGTATTCACACATCGGATTACGTACAAAAATCGTCAGGCAGTATTGTCGCAGGCAAGCAATGTAACGGAGAAAGTAACCCTGGAGAAAAAATTACAGGAAGAGCGCGAAGCCCGGCAAAAAGAAATAACAGAAGCGGTTTTGCGTGTTCAGGAAAAAGAACGTTATGATATCAGTCGGGAGCTGCATGACAATGTAAATCAGCAATTGACCGTAGCAATGATGTATATCGCTACTGCGGAAAAGGGAACTGACAATTCAGGCCAGTTGCTGAAGCAGTCTTCCACTTTTATCTATAATGCTATTGAGGAAATCCGGAAATTATCAAAAGTGCTGGTAACACCCCTGATCAAGGATTTTGGATTGTGTAAAGCCATTGAAGGATTAGTGGAAGACTTTCATGCCACGAATGCTTTGCATATAGATTTCTTCTACAATGAGTTTTATGAAGACGATATCAGTTATGAGTTCAAGCTGAATGTGTTCCGTATTGTGCAGGAACAAATGAATAACATTGTCAAACATGCACAGGCCAAACAGGTGGTGATTGAATTGTACAGAGAGGAACTGATTAACCTGGCGATAATTGATGATGGAGTAGGATTTGATACCACACAGAAAAGATCCGGTATCGGATTGAATAATATTAAAACCAGAGTAGGGCTGTATATGGGTACGCTGGATATACAAAGCCAGAAGGGCGATGGTTGCCGGCTTAAAATCACTTTCCCCATTTCAAAAGACATCATGGAAACAAGACAGCGGCCACCTTTGCAGTAATAGTTGATGGTTTGTTGTTTTTGGTTTGTAGTTGTAGATATTTCATGGCCCTTTTTTCCCACAAAAATATATGTGTTGCGGGGCGGCAATCATGTAAGGCTAGCGATTTGTCGTTCAATTTTTTCTCGGCAATGCTTGCTCAGTAAAGAACCACGATAAATCATAGTAAAACAAAAGTCCGGGGAGATGCCCCGGACTTTTTAAGTTTCAATTACTTTTGGTAAACAAGGCTACCTTACTCTACCCCCGGCTGCTTTAACTGCCAGCCCGTTTTTGCTTTTTCAGCAGCCACCATATTCTTTACGTCTTCCAGTAATTTTTTGGCATTGTATACAATCCCGTCTTTGATGGTATAGTTAACGCCACCACGACGAACAATTTTATTCTCGGCGGTTAATTCAATAGCGCCGGTACCATATAATACCTGTAAATTTTTCAGGGGGTTGGCATTCACGATAACAATATCAGCCAGCTTACCTGTTTCAATACTACCGATTTCTTTTTCCATACCCAGGGCCTGTGCACCGTAGAGTGTAGCAGAACGGATTACTTCCAGCGGACTGAAGCCAGCTTCGCGCAATAGCTCCAGTTCACGGATATAGCCAAAGCCATAAGTCTGGTAAATAAACCCATTATCGGAACCGGCAGTAACACGACCTCCCCTGTTTTTATATTCGTTGATGAATGTCATCCACAAACGATAATTATTTTTCCATTCCACTTCCTGTTCGGTACCCCAGCTATGCCAGTAAGAGCCATGGCTCTGGTAACTGGGCTCATAAAATTTCCATAAAGAGGGCAGGGTATACGACTCATGCCACTCAGCACGACGCGCACGATGGAGGTCGCGGTTGGCATCATAAATATTGAATGTGGGATCCAGTGTAAAATCAAGTGACAACAATTCATTCATCACTTTATTCCAGTGTTCCGAGTAGGGAGCCGCAGCCTGTTTCCATAATTTACCGGCTTCTTCAAAACGATGCTGTTCGTTGTTGTAGTTATAATCGGCCGGGTATTGCTGAAGGGTCTGACTGGTAAACAATGCTTCGGGTAAACCGTACCAGTGTTCCATACTGGTCATACCTGCCCTTGCTGAGTTCAGAACATTCCAGCGGGCTACATCTACCTGTGCATGGTGACAGGTAGAACGGAGGCCAAGTGCTTTGTTTTCACGAATGGCAGCGTCCATTACTTCAGGGGAAGCGCCAAAAAACTTAATACCATCAGCGCCTTTTTTGGCATTTTCCCGAACCCAGGCACGGGCTTGTTCGGCGTTGGTAATAGGTTTACTACTGCCTTGTCCGAATGCTTTATAAGCAAAAATGCGTGGGGCGGTGATCAGCCCAGCCGCGCTTTTACGTTTATGCTCCAGTACCCAATCCAGTCCATTCCCTGCCGAAGGATCACGAATGGTGGTAATGCCATGAGCCATCCATAGTTTGAAAACATATTCAGCCGGTGTGCCCTGTGCTGTTCCGCCGATATGGCCATGCATATCAATAAAACCGGGTAAAGCATACATACCCTCGCAATTCAGTTCCTTACCACCATCTTTTAATTGTGGGCGACGTGCAGGATTAATGGGTAATCCTGGACTCCCTACGGTTTGGATTTGAACAATCCGGTTTTGTTCGATCACAATATCTACCGGACCCATGGGTGGTGCGCCTGTACCATTAATGAGGGTAACGCCACGAATGATTAATTGTGGATAGGGTCCATCACCCTCTTTAACTTCAGGGGCTTTAGGAATCTGGGCAATAACGGCGCTGGTCATCAGCCAAGTACTGATCAGGAACAAGTATAATTTTCTCATAAAACAGCAATAAACAGTGAATATACGAAATACAACCAACTGCTGCTTAACGCGTATCTGCCAGGAATTTATCACGAATCACCTGTTGTACGGGCTTCCCTTCAATTTTACTTTGAAGCCAGGATATTACATCGAGGTACATGAAAGCGCGGCTTTCAATTCGATTGTGTTCCAGCTGTTGTAGTTTATTCAGCAGTTTTTCAAAATGAGGTTTGAGTTGCCGGGGTGTAAGTTTGAATGATTGCCGCAGGAACGAAAATATTTCTTCCTCCACGGTACTCAGGTTTTCCATTTTGGCCATGAAGCGGTAGACGGATTTGAGGAGGTATTCCAGTAGGTCCATATTCCCCAACTCATAGTGCGCAATGAGGTGCAGCAGCCTGGCATAACATTGCAGGTCGGTGCGGAGATCTACTTTCCAGTTAATAATCTTATTGAGGTAATCGATACTTTTTTCATGTTCTCCCGAACCAAAGTACAGCGAAGCGAATTTGTAATAGAATACCAGTATACGATGACGGTCTAAATAAATTTCATATTCTTTCAATCCGGCTTCAATCTCAGGTACCAGTTCCAGCCCCTGTGTAAAAGTTCCCTCCATGAAATGTTTATTGATACGTGCAGTTTGCAGGTATACAAAAGTTTGTATGAGGTTGTTATGATTGTGCTGTACAACCGGAGAAGCAATAAAGGACTCAAACCGTAGCAGGGTCTCTTCAAATTTCTTATAATTGCGCAGGTCAAAATGTGCACTGAGCAGGTTGTGTATGCCTTTGATATAATGGGCAGTTTCTGTTTCAATCATCTGCGGGTATTGCTCAAACAGGTCTACCCATTTCTGGCAGTAGCGGTAATACAATAAAAAATCCTGGATTATGAAACCATACCAGCAATAAGACTGGTATCGGTAGAGTCGCTCATAAAACCCGGTGTAACTGGTATTGAGCAATTCCTTATCCATTAACTTCTCCAGCTCTTCATGATCTTTTTTATTACGGGCATGTCCGTTCCGGATATACCAGCTATACAGTTGCAATGCCAGGTCTGATAATCTCCCGGTGACTTGCAGACGTTTATTAATGGACTCCGACTCACATTTTAATTTATCGGCTCGATCCTGCATACTACGGGTAATATGCAGGGCTTCAATCTTTTTTTCAAGAAATACTACCTGCAGCAGGTAGGTTTCCTGGTGGTGATTTCGTGCCAGCTCCTTGATCTTATCCAGTATACGTAAACTTTGGTGATACAATCCTTTATTGTATAGTAATCGTGCAAAGTCCAGTTGCTCATGCAATTGCAGATCAATATGATCCTGTTGCTTCAATGTGCGCAGGCTGGATAGTATTTCATGGTACAAACGGGCTTTAAGGTTTGAAAGCTGCTCTTTGCGTATGCCCTCATTTTTACGCAGTAAACTTTCCTCGTCGTACTGCTT
>JAACZQ010000120.1 GCA_009996675.1 Chitinophagaceae bacterium | reverse complement strand
GTTTGCTCAATCCTACATTCGCTGCCCTTGCCATGGGACTCAGTGATGTGGTATTGGCGATCAATTCTGTGCGGTTAAACTTTAAGCGAGTAGCGTAGTGGGGTGAAAAGTCAAAAGTGAAAGGTGAAATGGCGTGTAACCAAAAGTCAAATCATTATTTCGGCTGACGTTAATACGGACTTTACGAGTATTTATACCTCATTTGTCAGCTACTGCCATACTATGAAAAGTATAATTTGTGTAACCAGATTCAACGAGCCGCAGTTTCCATCAAACTCAATATTGCGGAGGGGCATATAGAAAATCACTGCAAGAATGAAAAGGTATTTTGAGATCGCTCGTGGCTCATTAATAGAACTGGATGCCGGCTTAGAAACGGCGCCTGATTTACGTTTTTTTGCATAGCACAACATCAAAAGTTTAGCAGTACTGGTAAATCAAGTATTTTCGCTATTGTGTGGCCTGATTACCCGGCCTGACTTTTTTTGCATTTCACTTTTGACATTTCACCTTTCACTTCACGACTGACGATTCACAACTCACGCATGACTACTCCCCTCAATATCTTGCAACACTACTGGCAGCACAAGGCTTTCCGGCCCATGCAGGAGGAGATTATTGAAACGGTACTGGCTGAAAAAGACTGTCTGGCCCTTTTACCAACGGGTGGCGGTAAATCCATCTGTTTCCAGGTCCCGGGGCTGATCCGCGACGGGCTTTGCCTGGTCATTAGTCCACTCATTGCCCTGATGCGCGACCAGGTGGATTCACTCAATGAAAAAGGTATTCCTGCGGCAGCTTTACACAGCGGACTGGATTATGTTGCCGTTCGCAGCATACTGCAGCAATGTACCCGGGGTGATTTTAAATTTTTATATGTATCGCCAGAGCGGCTGGAATCGGAATTATTCCAGGAATATCTGCCGGCAATGGATATTGGTCTGCTGGCCGTAGATGAAGCACACTGTATCTCACAGTGGGGTTATGATTTTCGTCCGCCGTACCTGCGTATTGCAGCCATCCGGAAAGAATTACCCGGTGTTCCGCTCATTGCCCTTACTGCATCGGCCACGCCAGCGGTTCAGGAAGATATTATCCGGCAGTTACAGTTTGGTGAGCACCGCGTATTCCGGAAATCATTCCTCAGACCGGCACTGGCTTACCAGGTTCAGCTGACCGATCATAAAATACCCGCACTGATCCGCTTATTACAGGATACAAAAGGCTCCGCTATTGTGTATTGCGGTACGCGCAAACAAACCCGCGATATCGCCCGGCACCTGCAATTACAGGGGATCAGCGCCGACTGGTATAATGCAGGATTGAAAGAAGAAGACCGGCAGACCAAAGAACAATCCTGGTTGCACAACCATACCCGTGTTATGGTTTGTACTAATGCATTTGGCATGGGGATAGACAAACCGGATGTTCGCCTCGTGGTTCACTATCATATCCCCGAGACACTGGAAAACTATTACCAGGAAGCCGGTCGTGCCGGAAGGGATGAACAAAAAGCAACGGCAGTGCTGTTATGCCAGCCCGAAGATCCGCAGCTGCTGGCAGCATTACCCGATAAGCGTTACCCACCCATCTCTGTTATCCAGTCTGTATACCAGTCAATCGCCGATTACCTGCAATTACCCGTGGGCAGTGGTGAGGGGCAGTACTTTGATTTTGATCTCCAGGCATTCAGCAGTCATTTCGAGCCTGATATTGTACTGATCATTAATGTGCTGAAAGTATTGGAACAGGAAGGTCATATTGCTTTCGAAGAAAACATTTTTCTGCCCACCCAGGTTGGTTTTATTACCAGCCGGTCTGTATTGGAAGATTTTGAACAGCAATATCCGACCATCGAACCTCTGATTAAAATATTGCTTCGTACTTATCAGGGTATTGCCGACAATCGGGTGTCGGTGTATGAAAAACAGCTGGCCCGTCTTGCCAGAATCAGTGTAGAACAGGTAAATCAGTACCTGCTGCAAATGGCTTCTTTTGGTATTATTGAATACCTGCCACAGAAGCAAACACCGCAGTTGTATTTCAGATTAAACCGTGCGCCAGCCAAATACCTGCATATCGATCGGGATGCATACCTGGAAAAAAAGAAAAGATATACCGAAAGGGTTAATCGCATATTGGGCTATCTGGAAGATACCAGTACCTGCAGGAGTACGCAAATCGGACAGTATTTCGGAGACAATGACCAGCAACGGTGCGGCATCTGCGACAACTGCCTGCGCAACCAGCCTACGTCCAGCCGTACCCTTATCAGTTTAATACAAACCCAACTTGCCACGGACAGTATCCCTTTACCAGCACTTATACAGCAACTCAAATCCTTTCCCGAAGCCCAGATCAGGGAAGCCCTGCAATGGATGCAGGAAGAATCACTCATTCACGTTGATGAGCAGGGAATGGTGAAAGCTAAAAAGTGAAAAGTAATATGCTCGTACGCTCACGCTAAAACAGGATGAGGGTAATGATGAAGATATTTCCGTCGCGACCAACCTGGAAACACAAACAAAAAATCAAACACTACAAACCATTCCCTCCTCACATCAATCAAACAATCAAAGATCGAAAAATCAAAAATTTCTTACAGTTCTTCTTCCCGTTCCAGTAACAGAATTGCACTCTGGGGAACGATGTAATATTTCTCCTTCTCGTACATTACTTCCGTAGCGCCACTGACCAGGAATATGGCCAGATCACCTTCACGTGCCTGTAAGGGTACATATTTCACCTGCTCATCCTCTGATTTCCAGGGTTCATCTTCTACGGGCATGGGTATGGCATAACCCGGGCCGGTTTTAATAATATAACCCTGCTGTACTTTTTCCTTTTCCTGCACACCGGGGGGCAGATAGAGACCGCTGGGTGTTTGTTCATCTGGTTTTGCCGGGCGTACCAATACCCGGTCGCCGATAACAATCAGTTTCTTCAGTTTGTTGTCCGGAGTCAGTAACATAAAAAATCATTTATCCCGTTCAGGAACCGCGAAAATAAAACAGATTTTCATAAAGAAGGTTTGCTTGTATCTTAGATGCCATGAAAAAATGGTTTTTGCTGGTGCTGGTAGCCGGATGTGCTTACCTGCTGTTGCAGGCTTTTCAGCCTGAACCACTGATCACAACCAAAGCTGCCCTGGGTAAAAAATTATTCCAGGAAACACTGTTGTCAAAAGATCAGCAGATCAGCTGCGCCAGTTGCCATATTCCCTCCCGTGGCTTTGCCGATACCCTGGCTTTTAGCATCGGTATTGATGGTAAGCCCACCACCCGAAATACCCCTTCTGTATTAAACATGAAGAACCGTCCTTATTTTTTCTGGGATGGTCGCGCCCGCTCACTGGAAGAACAGTCGCTCATGCCCATCATGCACCCCGATGAAATGGGTTTACCCATACAGGAAGCGGTGGCCCGGCTCAATGCCAGTACGGTTTACCGGCGTGATTTTATGCGCGTATTTAAACAATTACCCAACCGCCGTAACCTGGCTGCCGCTTTTGCAGCTTTTGAAAGAACACTGGAAACCGACAGCAGTCGTTTTGATGCGTATATGGACGACCTGGTAACCTTCACGGAGTCGGAGGAAAGAGGCAGGAAATTGTTTATCAGCAGCAAAACCAAATGTTTCGACTGCCATAGCGGGCCCGATTTCACCGACGACCAGTTTAAAAACATCGGTCTGTTCAACGGTCATACCCTGAATGATTCGGGGCGTTTCCTGATTACAAGAAAAGCTTCCGACCTGGGTAAATTCAAAACACCCGGATTACGCAATATCGCACTCACCGCACCTTATATGCACAATGGTATGTTTGCCACCCTGGAAGAAGTCATTGAGTTTTACAACAATCCCGCTGCATTCGTATCCCACAGTATTAATATCGATACCGCATTGGCAGTACCACTTGGGTTGAACAGGCAGGAGAAAGCCGACCTGCTGGCCTTTTTAAAAACCTTGACAGACAGGCGTTATATACAACCTTGATGTTTTTTTTGTATCTTACCATTAGCTGCACGGCGTTTTCTTTTTAACAAAAGATTGCGTGCCAGACATTTAGAAATTCTGTTAAACTATCTTTATTTCACATAAACTTTACAGCATGGAAGACAAGAAAAAGTATAAGATTCTGTTGTGCGAGGATGATACAAACCTGGGTATGGTATTGAAGAATTACCTGGAACTGAATGAATACGAAGTAACCCTGGAGCGCGACGGCCGCCTTGGACTGGCTGCTTTTCAGCGGGAAAAATTTGATATCTGTTTACTGGATGTGATGATGCCCAATATGGATGGTTTTAGCCTGGCTGAAGAAATCCGCGATGTAGATCCCGATATTCCCCTGTTTTTCCTGAGTGCCAAAACCATGAAAGATGATATTATACAGGGTTATAAGTTGGGCGCTGATGATTATATCACCAAACCTTTCGATAGCGAAGTATTGCTGCTGAAGATCAAAGCCATTCTTAAGCGTAATGAAGAAGAAAGCAAAGTGAATGAAAACATTGAGTTTGATCTGGGCAAATACCATTTCAACCCGAAGTTGCGTGAACTTAAACATGATGGCACCACTCAAACCCTTTCTCCCAAAGAGAATGAGTTATTGAAAATGCTGGCTGAACATAAAAACGACCTGCTTCCTCGGGAGCGCGCACTCAAAAAAATCTGGGGTAGTGATACCTATTTCAATGGCCGGAGCATGGATGTATACATCGCCAAATTGCGTAAATACCTGAAAGACGACAGTAATATTGAAATTGTCAATATCCATGGTAATGGTTTCCGCCTTGTAGCGCCATAGCGGTGGGGTGAAAAGACTTATAATAAAGAAGCCGTTTAAAATTTAAACGGCTTCTTTATTATCTAAACAATATTATTTTACCTTTTCCTTTCGCCTTTCCTAAAACATCCCCGGCTGCGCTCCGGTAAACGGCACTCTGCCAATATGCTGGTAGGCTTTGGCAGTAACTTCCCGTCCGCGTGGTGTACGCTGGAGAAAGCCTTCCTGGATCAGGAAAGGCTCATACACTTCTTCAATGGTGCCCGCTTCCTCACCAACAGCTGTGGCAATAGTCGTAATTCCCACTGGCCCGCCTTTGAATTTATCTATAATGGCCGTGAGGATACGGTTATCCATTTCATCCAGTCCATGTTCATCCACATTCAATGCCTTTAACGCATGCTGGGTAATGCCCAGGTCAATCTTGCCATCATTGAGTACTTGGGCAAAATCGCGCACACGCCTGAGTAAACCATTGGCTATACGTGGCGTACCCCTGCTGCGACGGGCAATTTCAAAAGCTGCATCGGTTGTTATGGAAACAGCAAGTATTGCAGCGCTGCGCTGAACAATCTGTTTCAACACTTCACCCGGATAATATTCCAGCCGGGATTTGATACCAAATCGCGATAACAGCGGAGCCGTCAGTAAGCCGCTACGGGTAGTAGCACCAACCAGGGTAAAGGGATGCAGGTTGATCTGTACACTACGGGCATTCGGACCACTATCGATCATAATATCGATCCGAAAATCTTCCATGGCAGCATAGAGATACTCTTCCACCACCGTACTCAACCGGTGTATTTCATCGATGAATAAGACATCATTGGGCTGAAGGTTGGTAAGTAATCCGGCTAGATCACCGGGTTTTTCAATCACCGGTCCGGATGTTTCGCGGATATTCACACCCAGCTCGTTGGCAACGATTCGACTGAGTGTAGTTTTACCCAAGCCGGGAGGGCCATGAAAAAGCACATGATCCAATGCTTCTCCACGCAGTTTGGCGGCTTTGATGAAAATGATCAGGTTCTCAATCAATTGTGGCTGCCCGGAAAAATCATTGATTTCCGCGGGCCGGATGGCATTCTCAAACTCTTTATCGGCAGCATTCAAACCGGCACTATTGCTATTGAGAAGGGGATTAGACATAGGATCAAAAGTACAAAATCCATAGATTTGGATAAATAGCGATTATGTTGAACAAAACCGCACTCCTGCTTGGCGCCAGCGGGCTCACCGGACGCAATGTATTACAGCTATTACTAAATGACAGCTTATATACCCAGGTAACCATATATGTGAGGCGACCCGTAAAACTATCGCACCCCAAACTCATACAGCAGGTGATCAACTACGAAACCCTGGATACGGCATTGGAAGCAGATGACGTGTTTTGCTGTTTAGGCACCACCATCAAAAAAGCAGGCAGCCAGGAAGCATTCCGTCAGGTAGACCTGGTGTATCCGCTTCGGGTAGCTGCTTTACAACTGGCAGCCGGTTCCACCCAGTTCAATCTCATCAGTGCCGTTGGCGCCAGTGAAAAATCTGGTATTTTTTACAGTCGCATCAAAGGTGAAGTTGAACAGGCTTTACAGCGCATGGGTTTCCCGCAACTGAATATTTTCAGACCTTCCATTATTATCGGAGAAAGAGATGAGCGGAGAACGGGAGAAAAAATAGCCCTGGGAATGACCCGGGTCATTGCGCCTTTGTTGATTGGTTCCTTGCGGAAATACAGACCGGTAACTGCTTTGGCCATTGCCAGGGCCATGCTCCACTATGCACATGCGGCTGAGCAGGGCATTCATATCATCACCTCTGACCAGATACAATTATTTGAACAGGTGAGTCGGTAAGCTGCTTTACTTTGTTTTTATCCGGCCGGGGTGTTGCTGGATAAATGCCTCCCAGCCTTTTAGTTTTTTGCCTGTACCGGCTACAGCGGGTAATTTGAATTGGTAATGGTGACAGAGGGCTACTGCCAGCGCATCGGTTGCATCAAAATATTGTGGTTTTTCAACAATCTGCAATACTCTTTTCAGCATTTCCCATACCTGTTCCTTATCGGCATTTCCGTTACCTGTAATGGATTGTTTGACTTTTTTGGGAGAATATTCGGTTACAGTGAGGCCCGCCTGCATAGCCGCAGCAATAGCCACACCTTGTGCCCTGCCCAGCTTCAGCATACTCTGTACGTTCTTTCCAAAGAAAGGTGCTTCAATGGCAAAACTGGTGGGATGATAGGCGCCGATCAGCTCTGTAACCCGGCTATGAATCATTTCCAGACGGGCATAAATATCTTTTTGGCCAGTCAGTTTCAATACATCCATCAATAACACCTGTGGCTCTTTTTTATCCACCCGCAATAAGGCATAACCCATCACCTGGGTACCGGGATCTATGCCCAAAATAATATTTCCTGATCCAGCCATTCTGTGGTGAAGATAAGGCTTATGTGCAGGATAGCAGCTGCAGGCTGCCAGTTGCCGGATATCCCTTTCACAACCGACCAGCACACAGTTCTCACAATAATGCCCGTTCTTTGTATCATTCAAATCCTTGCTGCTGAACAAGCGTTTCAAAATATTCCTGAATTATGTAGCGGGCCCCCTGTTATTCGGGTGGCTGGCTTATTCAATTTACGGACAGGTAAAACAGCAGGGCAATATTGAGGAAGCCTGGCAGCAGATCAAAGAAGCGCTTTACGGACCGCAAAACTGGAAACTGGCTCTAGTGGTATTACTGATGCTGGCAACCTGGTTCATTGAAGCACTGAAATGGCAGGCATTGGTCAAACCGGTTCAGAAAATTTCACTCAAACATGCCATCCGGGATGTATATGCCGGACAGGCACTCTCTGTAAGCAGCATCAATGGTTTGGGGGATATGGCAGGCAAATCCATTTACCTGGATGAAGGTAACCGTCTCCGGGGTATGGCACAATCCATGGTGGGTTCCTGGGCACAATTCCTGGTAAACGTCTCAATGGGCCTGTTTTCGCTGATCTACTTCCGTATTGTTATGGCCCATGCAACGCAGTTACCCGATGGGTTGTCGATATGGCAACTGAACCTGCTGATCCTACTCATTGCTGTACCCATCTTCATCCTTTCCCTGTTGTATTTCAGGTTAGCAAAACTGGTGATCTGGCTCAACAGTATATCATGGATGAAGCGATACCGGTTCCTTGTGGAGAAGCTAAGTTTGCTGGATACCCCTATCTTAACAAAAATTTTATTCTTTTCTGCGGTCCGGTACGTTGTATCTCTGGTACAATATATGCTATTGTTACAGGTATTGGGGGTTGGTATGGCTTTACCACCGGCTTTGGCAGTAACCGGCACATTTTTACTGGCCATAACAGCCATACCCACAATTGCTTTGGCAGAATTGGGTATCCGGGGGCAGTTGAGCCTGTATTTGTTTGGTTTTTTCAGTACCAATACGCTGGGCATCATTGCAACAGTTACCGGTATCTGGCTAATCAATCAGATAGCTCCGGCGGTCATCGGGGGAATTGGGTTATTGAGCATTCGATTGTTCAGGAATACAAAACAGTAATTATATTTTGAAACAATTCTTTTTATCACTTTTACTGGTTGTGGGTTTGAAACCGCTTTCCGCAGGAGATGATTTCTGTGGTATCAGGAATACTGCCTTCGAAGAAGGAGAGATCATTTCCTACAATGTCTTTTACAATGTCATTGGCCTCTATGTCAATGCCGGTAATGCCGATTTTGCCGTATCACTCGAGAAAATCAATAACAGACCTGTTTACCATGTGATCGGGAAAGGCAGTTCTAACCCCAGCTACGATTGGATCTTTAAAGTACGGGACCGTTACGAAAGCTATATAGACACCACCAATCTTCAACCACTCAAATTCATCCGGAATATTGATGAGGGGGGATATAAAAAATACGAGAACATTACTTTCAACCAGGAAGCCAATACTGCCGTAACTACTGAAGGGGTGTATAAAGTGCCCAATTGTGTACAGGATGTGATCAGCTCCATCTATTATGCCAGGAATATCGACTTCAACAAATACAAACCCGACGATCGTATTCCCTTCAATATGTTCCTCGATAATGAGAACTATAACCTTTACATCCGTTACCTCGGCAAAGAGACCATAAAAACCAAGTATGGGAAATTCCGGGCCATCAAATTCAAACCCCTGCTGGTGAAAGGAACCCTGTTTGAAGGAGGGGAAAAAATGACCGTCTGGGTAAGCGATGACCCCAATCATATTCCCTTGCGCATCGAAAGTCCGATTGTGGTAGGAAGTATCAAAGTAGATATGATGCAATACCGGAACCTGCGGTACCCGCTCAGTTCCATGATCAGTTTTAACCGGTAATTAGTACTGCAGCCGCTGGCTGGTGAGACTTCGGTACAAATGAGAACGTTTGTACAAAACGCGGCAAATAATGGCAATAATGATCACAGCCAGTACAATACCAGTAAAAAGCCCCAGGAGAAGTGATTGGAATTGTTGTTTGCCCAGGTAGGCGCATAATACCACAGCAGAGGCTGAAGCCAGGCCTGAAACAGCTGCAATAACTGCATTACCCGCACGGTTTGAAATTTCAATACGGGCATTGCAGCTATCGCAGTTGATCGCGGAAAAATTGTTCAGCAGTACAAACTGCCGGAAAGATATCCGACTTCCGCAGCACGGACATCCCGTTACCTGGTTTTTGGACATTGGATTGTAAAATTGGTCCTATAGATAGGATTTCAATTGTAAACTTACAATCATTGTCCGCCAGCATTTTGTCGTAATATTCCTAATTTTTGACCGTTTTTTCACCGCAAAGCAACGGGTAAAAGGCCGGGGCCGGGTAGTGTTTATAACGCATCCAGTGGGAAGGTTTCCAGCACGCGAATCCCTTTTTCGGTCATTTGCACACTGCAACACTCGTTCTGGTAGTCGTGTTCGAAGAACAGGATGTAGTTATTTGCTACGGCCTCTTGTAGAAAAGATTTCTTCTCCAGTAGTGTTGTCAGCGGAAACATATCATAAGCCATCACATAAGGAATGGGTAAGTGACCCGTGGATGGCAGCAAATCGGCCATAAAAATAATCTTATGCCCCTTGTAGCTGATCTCTGGCAACATCATTTTTTCGGTATGTCCGTTTACAAACCGGATATTGATCCCTTCCCCAAACGCCACAGACATCAGTCGCCCTTCATTGTCGAACCCCGTACCAGGGCCTTGAATGAACTTCAGCTGGCCAGACTCCTGGATGGGCAGGATATTTTCTTTGAGGAAAGATGCTTTTTCGCGATCGTTGGGCTGCACAGCCCAGTTCCAGTGCTGTTCATTACTCCAATAAGTGGCATTAGCAAATGCGGGTACCAGCTTATCTCCCTCCCTAACGATACTACCGCCACAATGATCAAAATGCAGGTGCGTCAGGAATACATCCGTAATATCAGCGCGTGAGAACCCGTGCCTGGCCAGGGAGCTGTCCAGGGTATCATTGCCATGGAGATAATAATGACTATAAAATTTATCGTCCTGTTTGTTACCAATACCATTATCCACCAATATCAGCCTGTTTCCATCTTCAATCAGCAGGCAGCGCATGGCCCAGGAGCACATATTATTGTCATCGGCCGGATTGAGTTTTTGCCAGATGGTTTTGGGT
>JAACZQ010000119.1 GCA_009996675.1 Chitinophagaceae bacterium | reverse complement strand
CATGATGCCCATTAGTTTTTACCTGGGCTGGGTATAACCTGAACTGATTTTTTACCTGCCACGCAGGCTTTGAATAACGATTCTCGACTCATAAAAACGCCTCGTATGTTGAATGCGAAAATACCCGCCGGGCCCCTGGATAGTAAGTGGACAGATTACAAAGGCCACTGTAAACTGGTTAACCCTGCCAATAAGCGTAAATTGGAAGTGATTATTGTTGGTACCGGTCTGGCTGGTGCTTCTGCCGCCGCCTCACTGGGTGAATTGGGCTACAAGGTTAAAGCCTTTTGCTTCCAGGATTCTCCACGCCGTGCTCACTCCATTGCCGCCCAGGGAGGTATCAATGCCGCTAAAAACTATCAAAACGATGGCGACAGCGTATTCAGACTCTTTTACGATACCATCAAAGGTGGCGATTACCGCGCCCGCGAAGCCAATGTGCACCGCCTGTCGGAAGTAAGCGCCAATATCATTGACCAGTGTGTGGCCCAGGGTGTTCCCTTCGCCCGCGAATATGGCGGATTACTCAGTAACCGTT
>JAACZQ010000118.1 GCA_009996675.1 Chitinophagaceae bacterium | reverse complement strand
GCCGGACAAACCGGTCAGCAACTGCTTATTGGTGCTTACCAGGCCCTGGAACGTCAGGTAGCCCTGGGTAATGTGAAAATGTATAGTCGCCACGAAATGCTGGATGTGGTGGTGATCGACGGCAAAGCCCGCGGTATCATTGCCCGGGACCTGGTTACCGGAAAACTGGAAAGACATTTTGGTCATGCTGTATTACTCTGCTCCGGTGGTTATGGCAACGTGTTTTATCTCTCTACCAATGCTATGGGCAGTAACGTAACGGCTGCCTGGAAAGCACATAAAAAGGGTGCTTTCTTCGGAAACCCCTGCTTCACACAGATTCACCCCACCTGTATTCCAGTGAGTGGTGATCACCAGTCGAAGCTCACCCTCATGTCGGAATCATTGCGTAATGATGGCCGTATCTGGGTACCCAAAAAACAAAACGATTCCCGCAAGCCCAACGAAATACCGGAAGAAGAAAGGGATTATTACCTGGAAAGAAGGTATCCTGCCTTCGGTAACCTGGTTCCCCGCGATGTGGCTTCCCGTGCCGCCAAGGAAAGATGTGATGCCGGTTATGGTGTTGGTACTTCCAAGCAGGCGGTGTACCTCGACTATGCATCTGCCATTGAAAGATATGGACGTATTGAAGCCAGCAAGCAGGGCAAAGACCATGCTTCCCTGGAAGAAATCATCCAGATGGGTAAGGAAGTGGTGAAAGAAAAATATGGTAACCTCTTCGACATGTATGAGAAGATTACCGGTGAGAACCCTTATGAAGTCCCCATGCGCATTTATCCCGCGGTACACTATACCATGGGGGGACTGTGGGTGGATTACGAGCTGCAAACCACCGTTCCCGGTTTGTATGCATTGGGTGAAGCCAATTTCAGCGATCACGGTGCCAACCGCCTGGGTGCTTCTGCTTTGATGCAGGGTCTGGCAGATGGTTATTTTGTTATTCCCTATACTATTGGTAATTACCTGGCCGATGAGATTTACAATAAACCGATAGCCACCGATCACCCCGCTTTTGCAGCTGCAGAAAAAGAAGTGAACGACCGTATTCACCAGTTGATGAATATCAAAGGCAAACAATCGGTGGAAAGCTTCCACAAACGCCTGGGTAAGATCATGTGGGATAAATGTGGTATGGCGCGTAATGAAGCGGGGCTGAAAGAAGCGATTGCTGAAATTCAGGCACTGAAAAAAGAATTCTGGAGTGATGTACGCATCCCCGGTGATATTACTGAAATGAACCCCGAACTGGATAAAGCCAACCGGGTGGCTGACTTTATTGAACTGGGTGAACTGATGTGTAAAGATGCGCTGAACCGCAAAGAAAGCTGTGGCGGCCACTTCCGCGAAGAATCACAAACAGAAGAAGGCGAAGCCCTGCGTGATGACGCCAACTTCATGTATGTGGCAGCCTGGGAATACCAGGGTGATCACCAGTGGCAGATGCATAAGGAAGAGCTGAATTATGAAGTGATTAAGCCGAGTCAGCGGAATTATAAATAAGTTAAGTAGTGTAAGTGAATAGTGAGCAGTCAGTAGTGAGTATGAAATTTTAACTGATTTTTCCGCGAACACGTATTGATGAAAGTTTTAAGTTCTTGAACATAAAGGGATTGATAAAGTGAACAAAGGTTTACCGGGGTTCGCATTTTCAAATTCCCACATTTTCAAATTTTCAAATTTCACCCATGGAACATTACACCATGAACCTGAACCTCAAGGTTTGGAGGCAGAAAAATAAGGACAGTCAAGGCGCATTTAAAATGTACCGGGTTGAGAACATTTCATCGGAAATGAGTTTCCTGGAAATGTTTGATGTGTTGAATGAACAATTGATCCGTGACGGTGAAGACCCGGTTACATTCGACCACGACTGCCGTGAAGGTATCTGTGGCGCCTGCTCTATGTATATCAATGGTAAACCCCATGGCCCCTGGCAGGCCAATACTACCTGTCAGTTACACATGCGCGCTTTTAAAGACGGCGATACCATTGTTGTTGAACCCTGGCGTGCCAATGCTTTCCCTGTAATCAAGGATCTGATGGTCGACCGCTCTGCTTTCGACCGCATCATACAAGCCGGTGGTTATGTAAGCGTGAACACGGGTAATGCCGTGGACGGTAATGCCATCCCCATTGAAAAAGATAAAGCCGATGCTGCATTTGCTGCTGCCATGTGTATTGGTTGCGGTGCCTGTGTGGCGGCTTGTAAAAACAGCTCTGCCATGCTCTTCCTCAGTGCCAAAGTTTCACACCTGGCCTTACTGCCTCAGGGTAGCCCCGAAAGAAAGAGCCGTGTGATGAATATGGTGGCGCAGATGGATAAAGAAGGTTTTGGCGCCTGTACCAATACCGGCGCCTGTGAAGCTACCTGCCCCAAGGAGATTTCCATCAGTAATATTGCCCGCCTCAACCAGGAATACCTGCTGACCGGTCTTACTGCTGAAAAATAAACTGCAGCTATAAAAACCAGAAATACCTGAAAGCCCCGGCAATTTGTCGGGGTTTTCGCTTTCAGGATCGCACGCTTATTAAGCCTGTGGCTTTCTTTTTAAAATCAATCCGCTGATGATGGTTACCAGTATACCCACGGGCAGTATCTCCAGGTAAGTAAAAAGTACATGGAAAACGGGATTTTTATACCACTCTCCCATACTTTTCATTTGCGCCAATTCTTTGGCAATTTCCGCCTCACTGGTGCCGGCTGCACGGGCTTTGGTTACCATGGCGTCCATGTATTTTTCAAAAAAATCAGGAAAGAAATAATGATACTCCACCATCCAGGTGGCCACGTAAAAACTGGAACCGATCAGCGCAATCAGTATCCCGATCCGGAATGCCTTGCCAAAACTGATCACACCCGCAGCATAGCGGTCGCGGTAGGTTTTGATACCCACAAAAATAAATACAAATGCCAGCAACATCGACGCATAGCCGAAGAGCATGCCATAATCAAAATTGCCCGCTTTTTTGTAATACATGGTAGAACAAAACATCAGTACGCTGACGATAACGCCGGCGATAATACCATTCACAAGCACCGTTTTTTTCATTTTGGTTATTTTAGGTGAAGAATAGCTGCAAATTCAATCCTGTGCGGCAAAACAGCTTCATACTTTCGGGTGATTTTATCGGTTCTGCCTGCAAAATCATTCCAAAGTATGAAACTCAGGGTATTAAACCCATCCGTTTCCCCTTTTCCACTGCCTGGGTACGTCGCTGCACTTCCAGTTTTTCGAAGAGCCGGGCAGCATGCGTTTTTACGGTGTTGAGCGACAGGAATAATCGGCCGGCAATTTCCTGGTTGCTAAAACCCGCGGCCATCAGCTCCAATACTTCCAGTTCCCGCTCACTCAGCCCCAGATCAGTGCATGCCTGCTCATTCCGTATAAAGGGAGTGGATGCTGCTATATAAACAGGTTTTTCCACGATCCGGGTTTCCACCTGCGGACGGGTCAGTTTGCGCGAAAACCAGATCCCCAAACCCAGGAAAAGCAGGGCAATCAAACCTGCGTATATTTCAAAAGCATGACTGTAAACAATATATTTCAGTTCCATCCATTTTAATACAGCCAGCAACAATGCCATACTGCCCCCGTATAACCAGAAGAGTTTGTATTTGCGGAAATAGTCAGCGATTCGCATACAGGAAAATACAAAAAACAACAGTATCGACAAGCCCTACCTTTGTACCATGGCCAACAGCTTTTTCCGTTTTAAACAGTTTACCATTCACCAGGATCGCTGCGCCATGAAAGTAACCACCGATGCCTGTTTGTTCGGAGCCTGGATCGCCCATACCCTGCCCCGGACGACCAGTTCTATTGATGTACTGGATATTGGCACGGGAACCGGCTTATTGTCGCTCATGCTGGCCCAAAAACAGCCTGCACTACGGATAGATGCTTTGGAAATCGACAGCGATGCCGCCCAACAGGCCCGCGAAAATATTACCGCTTCCCCCTGGCCCAACCAGATACAGGTAGTGCAGCAGGATGTGCAAGGGTACCGGGAAAAACAATATGATCTGATCATTTCCAACCCACCTTTTTATGAAGACAGTCTTACCAGTCCCGATGCCCGGCGCAATAAAGCATTACACGACAGCACGCTTACGCTGGAAGGATTGTGGCGCTCGGTACAGACTTTGCTGAAACCCGATGGTTGTTTTGCACTGTTACTACCCGCTTATCGCAAGGAAGAAACCCTGGAAATGGTGCAGATAAAGGGATTTTACAACAATGAAATAGTACTGGTTCAGCCAACCGATCAGAAACCTGTTTTCCGGGTCATGTTACGGTTCAGCCGAACGGCAGGAAAGACCATAACCGAAACAAGCATTTGTATCAAAAAAGACAATGCTTACACCAGTGCATTTGAGCAATTGCTGAAGGATTATTACCTGTACCTGTAATTAGTGGGCTGCGTAATCGGATAAATAACCGAAATGTGTCGTGAGTTTTCCCTGTTTTAGCATCGTTGCCCGGGTAATGGTTTCATTCCCGCCTTTCAGCAAAGCTTCCAGCACATATTTGATGAGTTGTTCGCCGAAAAACTTACTCGCATCACGCGGTAATTCATTGGGAAGGTTACCCACAGCCATCACATCCACGCTGCCTGACTGATACGGTGCTGTTCGTGCGCCACTGATTTTATCAACCCCATATACCGGATCTTCAATGGTAGCATCACCCAGGTTACAAGGAATACTGCCACCTTTATCATCGGTAATATCGGCCAGGGTACTGATGCGGAAATCCGGACGCTGCATATCTGCCATCTCAAACAAACGAGGAATATGATGGTCCCAGTAAATACCATTCATGAGTATATCGGTCTGTGCGCAGTATTGTGGGAATAAACAGTTATACTGATCTGCATGCAGATGGAAGTCATCGCGCTGGTAAGTACCATTGTCTTTCCGCCGATACAGGTCCTGCCCTTTCAGGTGTACATAAACCGGATAACTGAAATCCCTGCCCAGGTATTCATCCGGCTCCACTTCCTGTACATCCATCAGGTTCATGATCTCCAGGATGCCATGCGCAACCCTGCCACTACCGGTAACCGCAATCTTGATGTTGGGAAGTTTCAACCCGAAATAAGTGTGAATCAGTTCCCGGTAATCTTTTACATGATGTACCCTATCCAGGTGATACTGACCCGTCCGGTTGCCATAAGCCATGATGCCGTTATGTGCCCCCACGATACCCGCAAAAAAACCAAAACCAATGATGCGTTGTCCATCGGCATGTTCCAGGCATTCATAATCAATCAGGGTAATACCCTTATCCATCATGGCATGCATGAGGCCCTGGTTATAGGATTGTTTTTTCTTGGTATGAGAGAAAAAGAGGTAGGTTTTATGGGGGATGAGGTCTGCCACGGGCACTTCCTTGATGCCCAATAAAATATCGGCTCCCGATATATCTTCTACCAGCTCCAGTCCGGCCTGGCGATACTCTTCATCGCTGAAACAACGGCTGGGAGAATGCTGTACCAGTATCCGCAGGCCCGGGAACTGGCTCTGCAGCCATTTACACTGACCGGGACTCAACGCTACCCGGTTATCTGCTGGAATTTTTCCCTCTCTAATAAGTCCGATCGACAGCATCTTAGTAATTTTGGGCAAGATACAGCGTAGAAAGATCAATTCAAGCCCGTTCATCATCATGAATTATTTTGAGCTATTTAATATACCGGTTGCTTTCAGGGTGGATAATAAACAACTGACAGCTACTTATTTTGAATTACAGAAGCGCTATCACCCCGACCGGTTTGCACAGGCCGGTGCGGATGAACAGGAAGAAGCATTGCGGATGTCGGCCCTGGTGAACCGGGCATATAAGACATTGAAAGATCCCGATGAGACCATTAAATATCTGCTGAGCTTAAAAGGTTTATTGGAGGAAGAAGAAAAATATGCGTTACCGCCCGATTTTTTAATGGAGATGATGGAATTAAATGAGCGGATGGAAGAAGCCGATCCCGGGCAGGTACAGGCAGAGATTCAGCAATTAAAACAAGATTTATATGCAACTGTGGCAGCGATTGTGGCAAATTATCAGGAAGGTACTGGTACCGAAAAAGAGTTGCTGCAAGTAAAAGACTATTATTTCCGGAAAAAATACCTCGACCGGCTGGCCGGACAGGGGAAGATGCCCTGAAATTCAAATTAAATTCCTATTATTGCACCCCCGAAAGGGTAAGCCCAGATGGCGGAACTGGTAGACGCGCTAGACTCAAAATCTGGTTATCGCAAGGTAGTGCAGGTTCGATTCCTGTTCTGGGCACAAACAAAATGAAGCAATTACATATGGTGTAGTTGCTTTTTTTGTGCATTGAACTCTAAGCTTGCGCTGCAAGTTGTACCATTTCATTAACTTGGATCTACATCAGCGATACCAATATGGTTCTTCTGCTTCTGATATGATTGATTCCATTCTCGGCCATACTGAAAAAAATTTCTTCATCATAATCCAGATAGACACTTCTCAATCTGGCACTTACGGATCGTACTAAAAATCGCACTTAATCATTGCTGAATGCCCTTGTTCAGTAGCTATTGCAGCCACCGGCATCTCCACCTGATACCAAATCAAAAAATCAACCACCAAAAAATCAAACATCTCCCTATCTTACCATAAACTTTACCCATGCATAAACGTACTTTCCTCAAGACCCTTGCACTTACCGGAACCACCCTTCCCGCTTTTTCCATGGATGAATGGATGCAACAATATGTGGCTTTGACACCGGGTGATCTTGCGGCAGATGAGGATTTCTGGACCGTTATTCGATCGGGGTATCGGCTCAAACCCGATTATATTAATCTTGAAAATGGGTACTATAATTTTCTGCCTGAGAAAATACTCGACAAGTATGTTCAGCATATCCGGGAAGTGAATTATGAAGGCGCTTATTATATGCGTACAGTGCAAAGCGATAATAAAAAGAAAGTAACTGCCCGGCTTGCCGGCCTCGCCGGCTGCTCTCCGGAAGAACTGGTTATTACCCGCAATACCACAGAATCGCTGGACAGCATTATTGCCGGATTCCCCTGGCAGGCAGGCGATGAAGCAGTGATGGCCCACCAGGATTATGGTGCCATGCTGGATATGTTCCGGCAGGTGGCACAGCGACAGGGTGTGGTGAATAAGCTGATATCTGTACCGGCACATCCCAATAATGATGAAGAGATTGTACAGGCTTATGCCGATGCCATCACGCCCCGTACCAAATTGCTCATGGTTTGTCATGTAATCAATATCACTGGTCAGGTGTTACCCGTGCGCAAAATCTGCGATATGGCCCATAGCAAAGGCGTGCAGGTATTGGTGGACGGTGCCCATGCTTTTGCCCAGCTTAATTTCAAAATACCTGATCTGCATTGCGATTATTATGGTGCCAGCTTACACAAATGGTTGAGTGTGCCCCTGGGTGCGGGTTTACTGTATGTGAATAAGGAAAGGATTTTCCAGAACTGGCCTTTATTCGGACCCAGTACGGGTGAAGAAAAATCCCTCGCCCGCCTCAATCATACCGGCACCCATCCTGTTGCCACCGACCTCACCATACTGGATGCCATTGATCATTATGAAATGATTGGTGCTGAGAGAAAACAGGCCCGTTTACTGTACCTGCAACAATACTGGACCAAACAGGTAAGAGATTTGCCGAAGGTTATCATGAATACTCCTGCAGCACCCGAACGCTGCTGTGCCATTGCCAATATGGGCATTCAAAACATCAAACCATCCGATCTGGCCACAAAACTGCTCCAGGAACACAAAATTTACACAGTAGCCATTGATAACCCCACCGCCCAGGTCCAGGGCTGTCGCATCACCCCCAACCTCTATACTACTACGGCAGAACTGGATGTGCTGGTGAAAGCTGTGGGGAAATTTTAGACATGGTTTTTAGTTTATGGTTTTTGGTTTGGGGTTGGGAGAAGGGGTATGATTTGAGAATGTGCAAATCTGACTTCAATCAAAAAATCAAAGATCAAAAAATCAAAGATCTGAGATCTGAGTTCTGACATCAAAATTCTACCTTTACGCTACTTATGTCACTGTCCCCCGACAATTGGGTAAAACAATATGGCGATCTACTGTATGCGTATACCCGGGCAAGGGTGGATGATACGGCTGCCGCAGAAGATATTGTACAGGAAACCTTTCTGAGCGCCTGGAAAGCAAGGGATGGCTTCAAAGGAGAAGCTTCGGAAAAAAGCTGGTTGTTTACCATTTGTAAGCATAAAATCATTGATTATTATCGTAAGCAATCGCGGGAAGCCACCAGTCCCCTGCCCGATCACGATCATACCGATGTTTTTTTCGATAACAAAGAACACTGGACCCGGAAGGATCAGCCTGTCAACTGGGGAATAGAGGAAGCAGCGCCGATCAATCAAAAAGAATTTTACGCCGTTCTGGAAGCCTGTAAGAACAAACTGCAGCAGATGCAACAGGCCGTGTTTGTGATGAAATACCTGGAGGAACTGGATGCAGCCACCATCTGTAAGGAACTGGGCATTACCCCGTCTAATTACTGGGTATTGATACACCGGGCTAAATTGCAGCTGCGTGCCTGTTTGGAAAAAAACTGGATCAACCTGAAATAAAAGCCATGGGATTTTTAACCATCAGTTGTAAAAAAGCCACTTATCTGCTTTCCAAAAAAGAAGCAGGCAGCATCCGTTTCTGGGAACGCTGGCAATTACGCTCGCACCTGACCATCTGTAGTTTATGTCGCTTATTTGAACAACAAACCCAATGGATTGGCAAACAAGCCCGTTTCCTGCACCGGGATGATGTTTTACCCGAAAAAACCAGGCAGGAGATCATTGACAAGTTGCACCAAATCAATAACTAAGCAAGTATACCTGCAATAAAAATCCCCCCATGGGTGATGGAGGGATTCAAAGATTATCTGTATTACTTATTTCTCTGAGGGATTCTTTTTACCGGCCAATAATTTCTCCAATGCGGTTTCAAGCCTGCGCTGGCGGGTCTCTTCTTTTTTAGCGCCCTGTATCCAGGTTACATATTCTTTCTGGTTGGTGAAAGACAGCGAAGTGAAGAACTCTTTGGCTTCCTCGTGTTTGGTAAACAAACGATCCAGTTCCACCGGTGGTACCACCAGTCGCTTCTCAAAGTCAACACCATGGGTATCCTGACTCTTCACCTCCGAAAAACTGCGGGAGCGGTTGGGAATCTGATCGGTTTTCTTGAAACGGATAGCGCTCCATACATGATCCAGGGCAACCATACGAACCGATTCATAATCGTTTTTGAGGAGACAATCCCAGCTGCAGTCGCGGTTCAGGTCGCTCACAATCTTGCTGGTCGTCTTGGGATAAGCAATCCACAGCTTGGTTTCTTCCGATAAAGCCGGGAAAACTTCTTTCAACACATTGTTCAGCTGTTGCTGGTTAATGGCAAAAAGCAGTGCAAAATCCACTTTCTTGCTTTTCAGCAGCGGGGTAACATTCTTTGCGTAATTGAGTTTGGCAAACTGCTTTTCGATACTGGAAGGAAGCCCCTGTATCAACAGGTTCTTCTCATCCTTCAACTGCAATTTCTCGAACAGACTCTGATTTGACATGCCTAAAACAGATTTCAGGAGGACTAAATAAGGAGTGCAAAGTTAAAAAAATGTTACCGTAGTCCGAAAACAATTACCCGCAATTTTGTGTTATTGCAGCCTTTTTAACAGAAAAATGCCTGTTATTGCTGGATTATTACAAATAAATATCAAGCGTTTAAACAATGAAAAAGGTTGGAGACTGGCAGATTTGAATCTTTGGCGGTACCGGGGGAATCTTCTTACAGGAGCGTTGGTACTGAATAGTGAATAGTCAGTAGTCAGTAGTCAGTAGTGAGTAAGGGAACCAAACCTCAAACTAAAAACCATAAACCATAAACCAAAAACCACTTCCTACCGCTTTTTATAATACTTGTCCACCGTTTCCGTCATCACCGCTTCCAGCTGTTTGATGCGGGTTTCATCGGCGGGGTGGGTACTGAGGAATTCCGGTGGCTTATTGCCGGCCGACAATTTCGACATCCGCTGCCAGAAAGGAATGGCTTCATGCGGA
>JAACZQ010000117.1 GCA_009996675.1 Chitinophagaceae bacterium | reverse complement strand
TGAATGAATCTTCAAAACAAATACAGGCAGTTGGAGTGCTATCCATTTGAGCGGCACAATTCAGGTATACCTGCGGATGCGGTTTGCCATATGGCAGGTCTTCTGCGGAAGCAGTGGTATGCAGGTAATGTCCAATACCAGCCATGCGAACCACCAGGTCGATTAGTGCGGGTGGTGAAGAAGTGGCCAGTCCGATTTTAAATTGCTGTCGCTGGAAAAAATCAAAAATATAAGCCACCCCAGGCATAATCCTGCCCTTCTGTTCGATCTTGGTCAGTACCAGTTCTACAATCTTCTGTTCCGCTCTGCGGAGTTCTTCATCCCCAATATTAAAATACCGGAACCACCACTGTACAAACTCTTTGGTACGCAAACCCGTAGTGGTTTTGTATTGCTCTTCGGTTAAACTGGCACCGTATAAGCGGAATACTTCTGTTGCGGCTTCATTCCATAAGGGCTCGCTGTCTACCAGCAGACCATCTATATCAAAAATTACTGTATCCAGTATCATGTTCTTTTTTTCAGATGACAAATGTATTGTTTGAAGCTTTTGCGTAGCTGCTGGGAAGCCTGATATTATGAACAAAAGCATGACAAGTTACCTACATTCCTTATTTTGCACCACTTGCCAACCCAGCCTAATATGAAACTGACAGACAGGTTAAAGCATATCCGGTTAATTCGTGCATTGGTATACGGAGTGGTTGGGTTTATTTCCTATCCTGGATTAAGCTGGGTTAACCGGATTAAAATTGAGGGTACTGAACACCTGAAAGACTTACCCAGGCGTAACGTGCTGTTTGTGAGTAACCACCAGACTTATTTTGCAGATGTTATTACTTTCCTGCATATTTTTTGTGCCGTAAAATGGCGTAAACAGAACCGGCTGGGGATTCCTTATTACCTGCTGAATCCCTTTACCAATGTTTATTTTGTAGCTGCAGAAGAAACCATGAACGGCAGCTGGATCAGCCGTTTATTTAAGCTGGCCGGAGCACTGACCATCAAAAGAACCTGGCGCGAAGAAGGAAAGGATATCCAGCGTAACCGGGATGAATCGGATACTGAAAAAATAGACCAGGCTTTGAAACACAGCTGGGTAATTACTTTTCCGCAGGGAACCACCAAACCTTTTGCCCCAGGCAGGAAAGGAACCGCTTATATCATCAAGAATAACCAGCCAATTGTTGTGCCGGTAGTGATCAACGGTTTCTGGCGAGCGTTTAATAAAACCGGATTAACATTCAAAAAAAGAGGGGTACAGCTCAGTATTCGTTTCAAGGAACCGATGGTCATTGATTATACCCAACCGGTAGAGATTATCCTGGAACAGGTGATGAGCGCCATTGAGCAAAGCAAAGACTATATGCTGAAAGGACGTCACCACCTGTTGCAAACAGCCGGTAAGTAAGCAATTGCTTAGTCTTTGAAAAAGAGTGCTTTTAATTCATTGGCATCATCGGGCTTCATTTTGCCAGCCAGTATAAGCCTTATCTGCCTTCTGCGCAATGCGCCATCGTATAGTTTTTGCTCGTCTTCTGTTTCTGGTATTAATGCAGGTACGGTTCTGGGCTTGCCATTGGGGTCCAGGGCTACAAAAGTGAAGAATGCTTCGTTGCTCTCATATTTGTATTGATGCAATAAATCCTCTCCCCATACTTTTATATGAATTTCCATGGAGGTATTGAAAGCCCGGCATACTTTGGCTTCGATATGTACCACATTACCCAGTTTGATGGGATTTTTGAAACTCAGGTTATCAACCGAAGCAGTCATGCTGGGGGTATTACAATGCCTGCCTGCCGCGATCCCCGCTGCAATATCCATCCAGTACATCAGGCGGCCCCCCATCAGGTTACCAAAAGTATTGGTATCGTTGGGCAGCACCAGCTCATTCATGATGGTAAGGCTTTCACTCACTTTTTTTCCGTCCATAGCAGAGATTTTAGCAAAGATAAGGTTGCAATTCCTTTATGTGGATCAAATGACGGTTTGTTCCAGACTGGCCAGGTATTCGGGGTCTACATCTGCGCCGATACCCGGACTTTCATCCAGCAATAAACGCATTCCCTGGTATCGTACACCACCTTGTACTGGGTCTACCTTATGACCTAATAAGCAGGTGTCGAGATCATAAAACCGGATATTGTCATGCGCCATGGCAAAATGCACTTTGGCACTCAAAGCAATACGGCTTTCCAGCATCCCACCCAGCATGCAGGGAATATTGTTTTGCTCCGCAACACGGTTAATATGGGTCGCTTCCTGTATACCGCCGCTTTTGGCGAATTTGATATTGATATAATGACAGGCACCGGTTCTGATGATTCGTTCTGCATCGTGGTGTGTAAAAACGCTTTCATCGGCCATGACCGGGATCGGGGATAATCTGCATAATTCAGGCAGTAAATGATCGTTCCATTTACGCATGGGCTGTTCACAAAATTGAATATTCAGCGGCCCCATGGCAGTCAGTGCCAATACGGCATCTTCATAACTCCATCCCTGATTGGCATCTATTCGCAATACAATATCCGGACCTACCCGTTGACGGATCAGTTGCATCCGTTCAATATCTTCCTGCACATGCTTGCCAAGTTTTACCTTGATCATACCAACGCCTCTGGTCACAAAATCAGCTGCGGTATCGGCCATTTGTGCCGGGCTGCTGATACCAATGGTTAAATCACTCTCAATGGTTTTCTGGCGGCCGCCGAGGTAAGCATAGAGCGGCTTGCCTGCCTGCTTGGCTGCGATATCGTGCAGGGCCAGGTCAAAAGCACTTTTGGCGGTAAAATTGCCCGCGGTAAACAGATCCAGTTCCGCCAGCCTGTCACTGATGGCCAGGGCTGGTTTATCCTTCCATATCGCTGCAAAATCCTTGGCCATCTCATAACAGGTCGCCTGGGTTTCACCCGCAATCATGGGGAAAGCGGAACATTCGCCAACCCCGGTAATATTTTCACTGGTATGGATACGGATGAAAAGATTCTGTGCAAAATGCATGGTACCGGTAGCAATGGTAAAAGGCACCATGGGGATCGAATACCGGTATAGTTCAATGGAAGTAATGTTCATGCGCGAATTTCCGTATTTATTACAAATACCGTTCACATTTCTTCCAGTAACTGAAAAAGGAAGGATAGTACCCGCTGATCTCCGGAAACATCCAGCTTCGTTCTTCCTTTCTGCCGCGGTAATGTGTGCTAAGCGGGTGCTCCTTGTAATAAATATCTGTAAAACCTTTTCTGCTGGTCAGTTCATCAAAAGAGCCACAGAAAATACGGATATCCGGCACCTGTTTTCTGGCCAGTTCAATAATAAAATTAAGCACCAGGCTGCTGACTGGGAATCGTTCAAAATGATCCCGTTCCAGTAATAATACCCGGTTGCCTTTTTCCTGTGCATGCCATTGCGGGTCTATCTGATAGCTGTTGTATACAAACAAAGGGGCATTCTCTACCACAAGCGGATCTTCTGATGGTGGTAAAATGGTTTTCAGTAAAAACGGGGCGCTTGATTTTAATACATCGGGCGTGGGCAGGTGTTGCAGCCGGACGTAATCAACCGCCAGATAACTATACACTTGTTTTGAGCCGGTATAAGTGTTGATATTGTCCTGGTTGGCTATATATTTTTTACTGCTGAAGCTGCCTGCTACCCATTGCCAGCTGAGCGAATTACTGGCCAGGTCTCCGTCCAGCAAATGATAATACATCCAGGATGCTGGTGCAGACCAGTGTGCATGTGCAATATTACAGGCCAGCATGGCACAATACATTCTGCAATGATTGTGCATATATCCTGTGGTATATAAATCGTTGATGGCTTGATCAATGGCTTCAATCTGTGTG
The DNA here is from genome assembly GCA_009996675.1 of Chitinophagaceae bacterium. GTDB lineage: Bacteria > Bacteroidota > Bacteroidia > Chitinophagales > Chitinophagaceae > Sediminibacterium. The sequence goes on along the minus strand of JAACZQ010000117.1, from coordinate 7,271 downwards.
GCTGCCTCGCTAAGTGCAATGGGAACTTGTTGATGTGCTACGTCCGACTGCAACTGTTTCAGATCCGAAAAAATGGCAGTACCGCGGGCTTGCCATACCCTTTGGTAATATTCCCGCCAGGCCAGCTCCTGAATTAATTTTTCAGCTTTCCGGAAAGGGTAGTCGGATAATATCCGGTCCTTCAGGTCTGCTAAATTGATAACACCCCTCGATAAATACGGGGATAATCTGGTAACAGCACCGGTCAGAAAATTCCTGGTTCTGGCATAAGCCTGTGGATCAATAGCATTAATACGTGCCTGTATTTCTTCGGGGTCGGTAGGGAATACAACTGTACTCATATCCGGATCATCTTATGTTGCCGTAAAATATTTAAAGTAAGTACATCACCTTCCTGTTGATTTTTCCAGGCCTGTACATCACAAAGGAATCCACTGTGATCTCCGGCTTCCATGCTGCCGATAATTTTCAGTTGTATATAAGCCAGGGCATCTTTCAGAACAGGAAATCCCTGCCATTGTATCAGTAATCCTCTTTTTTCCAGCCTGGCAATTTTGTTGGTGTCATGGCCCGATTGTTTACCCAGCAGATCAACGAGCCTGTATTGTTGAGCCGACAATAATTGTAACACAAACACAGGGTATTGCTGAACCAAATCCAGGGTTTTAGTCCCTTCATAAATGCCACAAAAATATCTTTTGGGTTGCATACTAATCTGGCTTGCGTAAGTGATGATGTGCATATTAAAATCACCTGCTCCATTGGTGCTGCAACTGGCATAAACAGGCAGATCTATTCTGTTCCAGGGACGTTTGGGCATAAGCGTAATTATTTTGATAAACTATTTAAAAACAATGCTGCAATCTGCAGGTGCTTATTGCGTTTTTCTTGTGGCATTTTGTCAAAGGTCTTTAAAAGCATGCCCAGTCGTGGATTGGATGAAAAGAAATCGCGATGCACATCCATAAAACGCCAGAATAAGCCATCCCATATTTCCTGCCAGTTACCCGCAGGATAATTGCTCATCTTTCGAATATAGTTGCTGCCGCTGATATAAGGTTTGGTTGTCATCAATCCACCGTCGGCAAACTGTGTCATGCCATATACATTCGGCACCATTACCCAGTCGTAGGCATCTACAAACATCTCCATGAACCAACGATAAACCTCATCGGGATCAAATTCACACAGCAGCATGAAATTACCCAATACCATAAGCCTTTCTATATGATGTGCATAGCCGGTAGTGAGAACACGTTGTATGACCGTGTCTACCGGAAGAATGCCGGTGGTACCTGTCCAGAACGAAGCAGGAATTTTTCTGGTAAAACCCCAATAATTGCTTGTTCTTTGTTTTGCCTGTTCCCTGATATATACAGCCCTGATGAACTCGCGCCATCCTGTGATCTGCCTGATAAAACCTTCCAGTGAGTTCAGCGGAATCTGCCGGGAGCCTGCAACCGTCAGGGCCTGGTCAATTATATCTTTGGGATCCAGCAGACCAATATTCAGCATAGGTGTAAGTACGCTGTGATGCAATATGCTTTCAGTCTGAAGCATGGCATCTTCATACATACCAAAGTCCGTAAACCTTTCTGTCAGGAAATCCTCCAGCCATTGTTGTGCTTCGGCGTGTGTGACCGGGTAGAAATGGGGTTTTGAATGGTTGAAAGGATTACCCGATTTGCCCGGATTCTTCCCAAAATATTGTTTTACATAATCAATAGCTTTCGTTACATAATCGTTCGCTTCCGGGAACCTGCAAGCCGGAACTGGTTTGTTGGCCGGGTATTTTGCCCTGTTATCTGTATCATAGGTCCAGCGGCCACCCGAAGGTTGCTTGTTGCTGTCCAGTAATAGATTTCTTGCTTTGCGTTGGGCGATATAAAAATCGGTTTGAAAATATGTTTTGCGCTGACTGAAATAGTCGTGGATGCTTGCTGCATCGTTGAGAAAGTTAGGGCTATGGTGAACCTGCCATTTCAATCCCGCCAACCGGCAGGATTGCTCTATTCTTTTATTGAGCCAATCGTCAACCGGATCAGCAAAATGCATAACTCTGTAATTGCGTTCCTTCAGGTGTGGTATCAGCTGCCGGATATCGTGTAATGGGTCTGTGGCTTCCACATAAAATACCGTCAATCCCTTCTTGCGTAACCATTCGGCATAATAAGTCATGGAAGCCCTGTGTAAAACCAGTTTCTGCTGGTGGAAAGCATATTGGGTGAAAAAAAGTAATTCTTCTGTCAGCCAGATATCCCTGTCTTCTGTAATGGCAGGATGTGCGTCGAAAAGCTGATGCGGAAAGATCAGGGTTACTTCTTTCATGATGATTGCCAAAACAAATTGCCAGGCTTATTGTTTACTGTTCTAAAATTTCGCTATGGAGACGATAAAAGGAAAAAATATATTATTAGTTGGCGGTACGGGTGGTATCGGCAGCAGACTGGCCAAATTGCTTGCTGGCTCTGGTGCCACAGTGTTTATTACGGGCAGAAACAGGGAAAAACTGGCTGAGGCAGGTACTTTGGCCGGAATCGGCACGGAACGGCAATTGATCCTGGATATTACGGATGCAAAAGCCATCACAGAAACGGTTACCCGGGTGCAGGAATATGGGGGGATAGACATACTGATCAATGCTGCCGGTATTGGCATCATCAAACCCATGGACAAACTTAGTATGGAGGAATTCAGCCAGACCATCCAGGTAAATCTGATGGGCAGTTTTCTGTTGGTGAAAGCGGTACTGCCGGGTATGAAAGAAGCCGGCAAAGGACTGGTGATTCACATACCAGGTGTATTGGGAAAAGTGCCCATGGCGGGAGCTGCAGCGTATGCGGCCAGTAAATATGGGCTGGTAGGCATGATGCAAAGTATCCGGGAGGAACTGAAACGGACGGAAATACGGATTACCAACCTTTTTTTGGGGGGTGTGGATAGTCCATTCTGGGATGGCATAGACCTGCGGGTACAGCGGGATAAGATGGTTGTGGCTGAGGAAGCCGCTAAAGCCATCTGGTTTCTTTGCCAGCAGCCGCCAAGTGGGGTTGTAAGCGAAATGGTGCTACAGCCCTTTAATCATCAGGCTATCTGACAGAATTTATCCCCCATGTTCCGGTAAAATCTTTTTTTTGAACGTTCCAGCACCGATATTCGCAGTACGAACGCATGTTAGCAATGAACATTTCTTTTGATAATACCGAGAACGCTTTTGCTTACAAAACCGATAAGGAGTTGAAGGCAGCCAAGTTCCTGTTCAGTACCATGGGCTATCCATGGTTTGTACAATTGGGAACCAGGCTTACCCCATTTATTATGAAAACCGGGTTGCCCGTACATGGTATTATCCGTAAAACCATCTTCAAGCAGTTTGTTGGTGGCGAAACCCTGGAGGAAACCGCTTTTGTAGGCGAAGTGCTGGGGCGTTATGGCGTTCAGGTGATACTGGATTATGGGGTGGAGGGCAAAGAAGGAGAGGACAATTTCGATCATGCAACGGAAGAATTTATTCGTGTTATTAATTATGCGGCTACCCAGCATAATATTCCATTCATCAGCATCAAGGTAACTGGTTTAGCCAGGTTTGGCTTATTACAAACCCTCAACGACGCCCCCCGTTTACGCAGTGGTATCCATGATCATGAATCGGAGATAGCCGAATGGGATCGTGTTCGGGAAAGGATGTATGCCATCTGCGAAATTGCTGCCGAGAAAAATATCGGGGTATTGGTTGATGCGGAAGAGAGTTGGATACAGGATCCGATTGACAGACTTACCATGGAAATGATGGAGCTGTTCAACAAGGAAAAAGTAGTGGTGTACAATACCATACAGTTATACCGGCACGACAGGCTACATTTTCTGCAAATGTCGCACCAGATTGCCCGTCAACAAGGCTTTTTGCTGGGCGTAAAACTGGTACGTGGCGCTTATATGGAGAAAGAGCGTGAGCGGGCCAGAATAAACGGTTATGCTTCTCCCATCCAGCCAGATAAAGCTGCTACGGATAAGGATTATGATCATGCTGTACGGTATTGTGTTGAGCACCTGGATAAAATTGGCCTGATCATCGCTTCTCATAATGAACAAAGTAATTTACTGGCAGCCGAACTACTGAACCAGAAAAATATCAGCCACAATCATCCGCATATTCATTTCTCCCAGCTGTATGGCATGAGTGATAATATTACATTCAACCTGGCTAAGGAGGGTTTTGGTGTGAGTAAATACCTGCCTTTTGGCCCGATCCGGGATGTGATTCCCTACCTCATGCGACGAGCTCAGGAAAACAGCAGTGTGAGTGGTCAGACCGGCAGGGAACTGGCCCTGATCCGTAAGGAAATTGCCCGGCGCAGACAGGCCAAATAGAATTCACAGCTTCTCCCCATCCCAAACAGGTTTTTTACCGGCTGCACAATAGTGTGTAATTTGCGTGCATGCAGCAATATCATCAGTTACTCCAACATATACTGGATAATGGAACACAGAAAACCGACCGTACCGGCACCGGCACGATCAGTTGTTTTGGTTACCAGATGCGCTTTGATCTTCAGCGTGGATTTCCCATGGTTACCACCAAGAAGCTGCACCTGAAAAGTATTATTCATGAACTGCTTTGGTTTTTAAAAGGCGAAACCAATATTCAATACCTGAAAGATCATGGCGTGAGTATCTGGAATGAATGGGCAGATGAGGCTGGTGAACTCGGACCTGTCTATGGGAAACAATGGCGAAGCTGGACCGGTGCCGATGGCAAAACCCATGATCAGATTACTGATGTTATTAACCAGATACACAAAAATCCCGATAGCCGCAGACTGATTGTGAGCGCCTGGAACGTGGCGGATTTACCCGATATGGCACTGATGCCCTGTCATACACTGTTTCAGTTTTATGTAGCCGATGGCAAATTGAGTTGCCAGTTATACCAGCGTAGTGCAGATGTGTTTCTGGGAGTGCCATTCAATATTGCTTCCTATGCCTTGCTTACCATGATGATGGCGCAGGTATGTGGACTGGCTTACGGAGATTTTGTACATAGTTTTGGTGATGTACACCTGTATAACAATCATATTGAACAGGCCAGGCTACAATTGAGCCGCGCTCCTTATCCCTTGCCGGTGATGCGGTTGAACCCGGAGGTTAAAAATATTTTTGATTTCAGGTTTGAAGATTTTACTTTAGAAAACTACCAAAGTCATCCCGGGATCAAAGCGCCTGTAGCCGTATAAACACAGGATAAACCCTGGATATCTTTAAATTGTATACATGGAATTGTCAATGATCGTTGCTGCAGCCACCAATAATGCCATTGGAAAGGATAATAAACTTCTGTGGCATCTGCCCAACGACATGAAATTTTTCAAGAACACAACCTGGGCTATGCCGGTTATTATGGGCAGGAAAACTTTTGAGTCACTGTCCGGAAAACCCTTGTCCGGCCGGTTGAATATTGTTATCACCCGTCAGCAATCATGGGAGGCTGCGGGGGTGGTGGTAGTTCATTCTTTGCAGGATGCCATTTTTGTAGCCGAATCAGCACATTACAAGGAGGCATTTGTGATTGGTGGCGGAGAAATCTACCAACAGGCTTTTCATAAAGCAGATCATATTTACCTTACCCGTGTACATGCAGTTCTGGAAGGGGATAGTTTTTTCCCTGAACTGGATACTGCCAAATGGCAAAAAGTATCCGACCAGCCATTCCCGGCAGATAACAAACATGCATATCCATACAGCTTTCAACGCTGGGATCGCCGATAATACACATATATGGTTTTTGTAGACATAGCTTATGCCGTTACAATGCCCCTTTGCTTACTGGCTTTATTATGCAGTACCGGAGTAATTAGGAGGAATCTACAGGCGGTCATGGCCGTTTCTAATCTTTTATTATTGTTTCACAGTTTTTTTCTGGTCCGGCAACTCATCGGTATTGTTCAATTGATGCGTTCTTTGGGCCAGCAGTTTGGTATAAGCCCCCGTACTATGCCCATGCAGGCAGATGTAACCCTGGTGCGTTTGCTGCTGCTGATACTTTACCCATTGATCTTCCTGCATCCCAAATGCAGAAGTAATATGTTGTTCTCTTTGCCGGCTCTGGGGCTGATTTACTGGAACAATAACCCCAGCTGGTGGAATACCAATGATGTCTTATTCAAAACACTGCAATATCTATGCTTGTTGTGTGCTGCTTATGCCTTACTTTGGCTCCTGAAAAAGCTGCCTTTTCAATTGTCAGCAGCTGACAACCGGGATAAACGGACAGTGAGTTAATATGTATTCTTCATTTCAGTATCAACTTCGTTACCTCAGGTACTACTGTACCGCAGCCAATGGAAAGGGACATGGTGTGCATTCCCCTTTTGTATTCGATTTTATTGAAAATGTACTGAATGACGAACGGGTCTTTTATGCTTTTCCTGCTATCGAAAAAATCCGGCAACGGATACTGTCTGGTCTGGCAACAACAGTGCACAATACCTCAATCTTGCAACCAGTTCGGGAGGATCAGTTATTGTTCCGGATGATCAATTATTACGGGCCGGTTCATATACTGGAAACGAGCACTTCCTTGGGCATCACAACTGCATACCTGGCCACGGCTAACCCTTCCGCACATATTACAACCCTGCAAAAAGATACAATGCTGGCAGTTACGGCAACAGCGCATTTTCGCGAGCTGCATATTGGTAACATCAGTCAGTTGACAGGGGATATACAAACAGGATTGGAGTCTTGGTTATCTTCCAATAATCAGGTTGATATTGTATTGCTGAATGGTTTTTTGTATGAGGCAGCAGGAACCGTCGTGGATTGCTTTAACCGCTTATTGGAGAAGGCTCACGATGAAACGATTTTTATCATTCCGCAAATACACAGATCGGCTGCTATGGAGCAGGACTGGGCTGCTATCACGGGAAATAACCGTGTATCATTAAGTATTGACCTGTTTTTTGCAGGTCTGGTATTTTTCCGGAAAGAACATAAAGTGAAACAGCATGTTTCGATCCGATTTTAAAAAATGCCACCTCTTTTTTGTATCCTTAATGACATTAAGTACAGTATCTGCCCAGGTATTTGATGCTTATGAACAGAAAATCTTTCAAAAGGGAGAGCAGGTGCTGCCTTACCGGATGCTGAAGCCGATGGGCGATACGGCTGCGACATACCCCCTCATCATTTTTTTACATGGCGCTTTTGAAAAAGGAACCGATAATCAGGCACCATTGAATATTGGCGGTCGTTTTTTTCTGCGTGATAGTATC
>JAACZQ010000116.1 GCA_009996675.1 Chitinophagaceae bacterium | reverse complement strand
ATGGCAGGTATCAGTGTTTCAAAACAGCGGCCATGATTCACGGAGCCCTGGTAGAGAATATAACTGTCGGGCGAGGCTGTTGGTAAGGGCTCATCTGTTCGTACCGGCAGGTTGCGGATGACGGCATAGTTCACCCCGTATCGCTTGTTCAATTCCGTTGCAATAAACGCATTAACGGTGTAGCCGAGCTGAAAACGGGGGACGGCAAAACGTTCTATAGCCAGCCAGCAACGGTGTATAAAAGGTCTGCTGATGACTTCAATCTGTTCAGTAAAAAGTTCATGTGCATCATACACGCGGGGAATTTTTTTCCATTTCGATGCCCAGTAACAGGGTAGTATGGTATCGAGGTCTATGGCGCAAATGATATCAGCTTTTTGTTGAAGCAGATAGAATAATAGCTTGATATTGAACTCAACATAAAACAAAATGCCTTTCTCGAAAAAACAAGGAATCCGGTGTTGTTGAACGGGCCCGTTGGTCAAGGGAATAGATCTGGGACGCCGACGGCCAACGAGGGAAACAGCATAACCTGCAGCGGAAAGGCTTTGGGTGATACGCATCATACGCTGATCGTAGCTAAGGTCATTCGTTACCGTAAATATGATGCGTTTCAATTGGTTCAGGTTAATGTGCAAATATAAACTTGAAGCCTATTGGAAGGCTTGTTTTAAAAACTGTTATTCTGCTTTAATTGTATGCTATATTTAATTACTAATCAATACGTTGTAATTATTTATTCGAATTAAGATATTCCATCATCTCATTTTCTCCACTACTTATACACAAGCCCTGAATCTTTCCTGAAAATCTACCTGTTTTCCTGTATGTTCGCAGGTACTAAACGTCAGAAAAGTGAGATTAAAATCATTAGAAATCAAAGGGTTCAAAAGTTTTGCTGATAAAACCGTCGTTCGTTTTGATGAAGGTATAACCGGCATCATTGGTCCCAATGGTTGTGGTAAGAGCAATATCATCGATAGTATCCGCTGGGTGATCGGCGAACAAAAAATATCAGCACTGCGTAGTGAGAACCTCGAAGCACTGGTATTCAACGGCAGTAAAACACGGAGTCCGAGTGGTCTCGCAGAAGTAAGCCTGACTTTCGAAAATACCAAGAACCTGCTGCCTACCGAATTCAGTACAGTAACAGTAACCCGTCGCTTTTATAAAAACGGTGAAAGTGAATATCGCCTCAACGATGTTACCTGTCGCTTGAAAGACATCCACAATCTTTTCCTCGATACCGGTGTGAGCACCGATAGTTATGCCATCATTGAACTGGGTATGGTGGATGATATCATCAAGGATAAAGAAAACAGCCGTCGACGTATGCTGGAGCAGGCGGCCGGTATTACCATCTACAAAACCCGTAAAAAGGAAGCCAAGAATAAACTGGATGCTACCGAACAGGATCTGGCGCGCATTGAAGACCTGCTCTTCGAAATCAACAACCAGTTGAAGACCCTGGAGAACCAGGCCAAAAAAGCAGAGAAGTATTACGAGATCAAGAAAGACTATAAAGAGGTTTCGGTAGAACTGGCCAAAGCCGCACTGGAAGGATTCAACATCACCTATAAGGAACTGAATGAACAACAGGACCTGGAGATCAATAAGAAAGTCCAGCTGGAAGCCGAGATCGCTACGGAAGAAGCAGCTATTGAGCAGGAGAAAGTAGGCTTTATTGAAAAGGAAAGGGCTTTGCAAAGTATGCAGCATGAGTTTAATGACTTGCTGCAAAACCTGCGTTCGAAGGAGAATGATAAAAACCTGGCTACCCAGAAACTGCATTACCTGAAAGAAAAAGAGACCAGCCTGAAAGACTTCCTGGAAAAAGCTTCCGGTCAGTTGAAAACCATTGGCGACTCCATCCAGTATACCCAATTGCAGGTAGGGGAGGAAGAATCCCGCTTGCTGGAACTGCAGGATAAAGTGGAAGCTGCCAAAATGGACATTGAGGATAAACGCCGCTTGTTCGATGAACGCCGCAGCGGGGTAGATGCTTTGCGTAACAGCTACCAGCAAACACAGCGGAGTCAATTCGATGCCGAAAAGAAAGTGGCTGTTGCCGATACTTCTATTCAGAACCTCTTGCGTGCCCAGGCCCAGCTGAATGATGAGAAACAGCAGCGGGAGCAGCAGTTGCAGCAATTGCAGACGGAATTAACCGAGAAAGAAGAAAGCCTGGAGTCGCGCCGGATTGATCTGCAGCAATTGCAGGAACACCATGAGCGTACCAAGGAACAGATATTTGAAACCCAGGCCCAGCTGGAAGTACTGCGCAATGAACTGGCCGAAGAGAACCGTAAGCTCGATGCCAAACGCAATGAATACAACCTGCTGAAAAGCCTGATTGATTCCATGGAAGGGTACCCCGAAAGTATCAAGTACCTCCATAAGAATCCGGAGTGGAACCATAACGCACCCATTCTTTCCGATATCATTTATGTGAAAGAGGAATACCGTGCGGCGGTTGAAAACGTACTGGAACCTTACCTGAACTACTATGTGGTGAATAACCTGGAAGAAGGGTTACAGGCGGTTCGTTTGCTGGATCAGCACAGTAAGGGTAAAGCCAATTTCTTCATGCTGGAGAAATTCGCCGGCTTACGTCTCGATACCCACCAGCCTGCACACACTATTCCTGCCATGGAAGTGATTGAAGTGGATGAGCAATACCGTAAGCTGGCTGAATACCTGCTGGGTAATGTTTATATCGCTGAAAACGATGAAGCCCTGTCCGGTAGCAGCGATGCGGTGGTACTGGAGAAACATGGTAAATATGTGAAAGGTCGCTATACCCTCACCGGCGGCAGTGTAGGTTTGTTTGAAGGGAAGAAAATCGGGCGTGCCAAGAACCTGGAGAAACTGGCAGAAGAAATACAGGATCAGGAATCGGTAGTGAACCTGCTGAAATCCGATATACAGGCCAAACACAATGAAGTGATTGCTTTCAGCGATCAGTTGAAGGAAAATGCGATTAAGCAGACCGAAAACGAAATCAACCAACTCACCAACCAGGTATTCGCTACCCGTAACCGTATTGAGAACCTGCAGGCTGCACAGCAGAATGCGGTACAGCGACTGGAAGATATCGACAGCCGGTTGCAGGATGAGCAGGATGCCATTGCTGCCACCCGCGAAACATTGCAGCAATTGAATGAAGCCCTGCAGGCTACCGGGGAAGAGCTGAAAATGGTGGAGCAGGATTACCAACTGGCCGAGCAGGAATACAATTATGCCTCGGTTCAGTACAATGAAACGAACCTGCAGTTAACCCGTCAGCAGAGCAAGATCACCACCCTGAAGCAGGAACTGGTATTCAAAGAGAACCAGCTGAATGAACTGCATCACCAGATCGGCAGCAATACGGAACAACTGTCTGAAGCCACCGAAAATATCAAAGCAGGTGAACAGGCGCTGATCGGTTCTGAAGAACACCTCCTGGAACTGATGCGTAAGAAAGAAGCAGAAGAAGCCAAACTGAATGAGGCCGACCAGACCTATTATAACCTGCGCAATGCGTTACAGGAAAAAGAAAGCGAGCTGCGTTTGAAAGTGAAGAGCAAGGAAATGATTGATCACCTGGTAACAGAGATCAAGGATAAGCTCAATGAACTGAAACTGCAACTCGCAGGTATGAAAGAAAGGCTGAGCGTTGAATTTAAAGTTGAACTGGATGAGATATTAGACCAGCCCCGTACCGGCGATACTTCCCTGGAAGAATTGCAGGCCAGCTGCGACCGTATGAAAAAACGCCTCGAGAATATGGGTGAAGTAAACCCTACCGCCATTGAAGCGTTTATGGAAATGAAGAAGCGTTACGAATTTATCCTGGAACAGAAGAACGACCTGGTATCGGCGAAAGACAGCTTACTGCAAACCATTCAGGAAGTAGAAGCAACGGCCAACCAGCAGTTCCTGGATACCTTCAACCAGGTGCGGGAGAATTTCCAGAAAGTGTTTAAAGCCCTGTTTACAGAAGAAGATACAGCCGATATGGTACTGGTTGATCCCACCAACCTGGCGGAAACCGGTATTGATATCATTGCAAAACCCAAGGGTAAACGTCCTTCTTCCATCACACAGTTGAGTGGTGGTGAGAAAACCCTGACCGCAACGGCCTTGCTGTTCGCCATCTACCTGATCAAACCCGCTCCTTTCTGTATCCTCGATGAGGTGGATGCCCCGCTGGATGATGCCAACGTGGGTAAATTCACCCAGATGATCAAGAAATTCAGCGATAACTCGCAGTTCATCATCGTTACCCACAACAAACAAACCATGGGTGCGGTAGATGTGATCTATGGGGTTACCATGCAGGAGCCCGGGGTGAGTAAACTGGTGCCGGTGGACTTCAGAAGCCTTTCTAATTAATGTCAGATGTAGGATGTCGGATGTCAGATATGATTTTAATTCTTTAGTGCCTGTGTTCATAAATCATATCTGACATCTGATATCTAAGATCCGACATGCAATAGCTGACATCTGCTCCCTACATCTTAATTCTTTTCTTTTGTACAAAGGCATATTCACCCTTTACCTGGTCTGTTTTGGCTGCTACCTGTTGTTTACGCGCCAGCCCGATTATTTTGATGGGGAGAAAGCACCGGCCGCCATTCAAATGCGCTGGGACAGTGCTTCTGGGAAAACATTGCCCAAAGCCGTATTCCAAACCCGGGGGAAACAGTATGCCATTGATGCAAGCTATCCCTTGCTGCACCCGCAGGCCGGGGATTCCGTTACCGTTATTTATGAAGTTGCCAATCCGGAGAAAGCTGCCGTTTATCGCTTCTGGGGTTATTGGCTGGGCTGGGGAGAACTGATCATGTCTGTTATACTCTGTGCTGCCCTTTTCCAGGTAGCGGTATCGGTTACCAGCAATCCCGCTCCCGAAGCGGTTATTGAACAACTGGAATACAAGGAAGAAAAGAAAACCCGTTACAAGACCTGATTACTGGTAGCTGTAACTGATGCGCCCAACCAGGCGTTTGGTTTTGTCCACACATCTTTCCTGCTCTTTCAATCCCTTGTCGTTATACAGGTATACCCAGGTAAAATAATTACTGCTGCCCAGTGAATATTGGGTCATCCTGGCGATACGACCATTGGTATCGTATTCGTATACGTAATCCGGTATCAGTTTCTTCAACCGTGGATTGAAGCGTACAATATCGGTGAGCTCGTTTTTTGGGTTGTAATAGTAGTAATAGGTTTCTACGGTGCGTCCGTTTTTCTGCCATTGCTCCTCTGCAATATTGCCGGATTCATCCCGTACAAAATATACCTGTGTGCTATCAGTCCGGTTCTTGGTTTTGAGCATCGACACCGCCTTGCCCTGTGCGTCGTATAACCATTCATGGGCTTCGGTCAATACACTTTTCATGGCGGTATCGGTGGTGGTAAACTGTATTTTCACCACCCGGCCTGCAGCATCATAGTAATAATCGGTCCTGCTTTCAATGCCTTTGTTATTGGTGACGATCTTTTTGATTTTATTCAACTCATAGCTGTTGGTGGTGAGGCTGCTACCCGCACCAGTACTGCTTTTGATGACTGCTTTTTTACCATCGGGACTGATCTCCTGTTCCAGTGAAAAGCCCTCGGTTGGACTATCATCGGGTTCAAAGCTGGAAGCCGTAATGGATTTGATCTTCAGGTTGCGCAGTAATTTAAACTGTTCATTACTGGCCTGTGTGGAGACAATATCATTATAATAATACTGTGCATGCACAGAACCGGCAAGAAACAATAGGCAAAGGCAGAACAGTCGACTCATCCTGGATAGATTTCCCCAAATGTACAGGTACAGTTTTCAACATTCCAAAAACATCCTTGAGCGGTTACTTGCTCCAATGGATTAGTTCTGTATTTTTAATCAAACGTTAACAAGTGTCGCATTTACCCGAAAGATCAGAAAAAGTCTGCCTGAATTGTGGCGCCGCCCTGCATGGGCGGTTTTGTCATGTATGCGGACAGGAGAATATTGCCCCGAAAGAAAGTTTCTGGCACCTGGTAACCCATTTTGTATATGATATTGTGCATTTCGACGGTAAGTTTTTCAGTACCCTGAAATATTTATTGTTCAGGCCGGGTTTTCTCTCGCACGAATACCTGCGTGGGCGGCGGGCAGATTACCTGCACCCCATCCGGATGTATGTCTTTACCTCTGCATTTTTCTTCCTGATTTTTTTCAGCTTTTACCAGAAAGATGAAGCGGTGTATATCAAGGAGAATAAGGAATCTGCTGCTTCCATACTTAAAAAACTAAAGGACCGGAGATCGGGTTTGCAAAAAGACCTTACGGATACGGGTATGCCGGCTATGGCGCTAAAGCCGCTGCAGGATGGTCTGGCACTGGTTGAAAAAGATATTACCTTGCTGGAACGGGATTCAACGGCTACCGATCAATTACAAAGTACCAATGGCGCATTCACTTTGATGAGCTTTGAAAATGAAGCTTACCGGTCGCTGAAAACAGTCGCTGCGTATGACTCACTGCAAAAATCCTTGCCCCGAAACCAGCGGGATGGCTTTTTTACCCGTAAGCTGAAGCGACAGAACCTGCACCTCAATGAAAAATTCCATGGCGATTCCAAAGCCATCTGGAAATCCATTATCCAGAAATTCAGGCATCTCTTCCCGCAGATGTTATTCGTTTCCTTACCCTTGTTTGCACTGGCTTTAATGGCATTGTATGGCCGCAGGAGGGATTACTATTATGTGAATCATGTGATTTACAGCATACACCTGTTTTGTGCCACTTTTATCATTATCCTGGCAGCACTCTGGCTGAATACTATCTGGGGCTACCTGCATTGGGGTACCGACTGGCTGAATACCATTTTTACCCTGGCTTCGCTGTATTACTGGTATAAGAGCATGCGTAATTTTTATGAACAGGGCCGCTGGAAGACTGTTCTGAAATATATTTTGTTGTTCCTGATGAGTCTGTTCATTATGATGCTGGTGTTTACTGTATTCTTTATATTCTCGGCGATGGCCATTTAATACATTGATTTATGAAGCAGGACAATAGTGCCACACTCAGTAATAGCTTTCTCCGGTTGGTAACCATTATGGACGAACTGCGGGAACAATGCCCCTGGGACCGCAAACAAACCATTCATACCCTTCGTTCCATGACGCTGGAAGAAAGTTATGAGCTGGCGGATGCCATTACCGATAGCGACTGGACCGGTATCCGGGAAGAACTGGGTGATCTGATGCTGCATATTCTTTTTTATGCCCGCATCGGCCGTGAGCAGGATCAGTTTGTATTGCAGGAAGTGCTGGAGGGGATTGCTACCAAACTCATCAACCGGCATCCGCATATATATGGCGATGTGACCGTGCAGAATGAAGAAGACGTAAAGCGGAACTGGGAGAAGATAAAAATGAAAGAGGGCAAGACATCGGTACTGAGCGGGGTGCCGCCTTCCTTGCCCGCCGTGGTGAAAGCTACCCGCATACAGGAAAAAGCCAGGCAGGTGGGTTTCGAATGGGACAATAAAGAAGATGTCTGGAAAAAAGTGGAAGAGGAAATGGGGGAATTGCAGGAAGCCGTACGGGCGGGCAACCAGGCCCATATTGAAGAGGAATTCGGGGATGTTTTGTTCAGCCTGGTAAATTATGCACGGTTTTTGCAGGTAGATGCGGAAGGTGTGCTGGAAAAGACCAATAAGAAGTTTATACACCGCTTCCAACAAATGGAATCCGCCGCTGCTGCTGACGGGAAGAAGCTGACCGAAATGACCCTTGCGGAAATGGATGCGCTTTGGAATGAAGCCAAAAAACGGGAACATTGATTAAAACCATCAAACAGGCGGCTTACCGGCATGGGTACCTGGCTATTACAGCGGCCTGGTTGTATACGCTTTCCTTTATTTTCATCAATTACTGGAGTTACAATGCTTCGCCCGATAAAGTCAGGGATAAACTGGCACAGCGGGTGGCCAAACTGGAACGTTCTTTTGACCGCGTAACCACGGATACGGCATTGCTGTATGAGTTGATCAATGCCGATTTCAACAACAGTAAAAAAGATCAGGTAGATGACGACTACGGCCTCTTTATTTATGATGCTTCTACCTGGCAGTCCAATGCCCAGATGCTGTACTGGAATACCAATCATATTTACCTGGTGCAGGATGATCTGTACCGGAACGACAGCAGCTGGTTTACTGTTAAACGGAACGGGGAATTTGAAGTGGTGAAAAGAAGGGTGATGGTACGTGACCAGCCATTACTGGTTGTTGGTGTGATTCCCCTGCGCTGGTCCTATTTCATTGAAAACAAATACCTGCACACCGAATTTGCCGGTTTCAATGGTCTTTCCGACCGATATGAAATGGTGACCATCCAGGCAAGGGATGCTTTGCCTGTTTACAGCAGTTATGGCGAACAATTATTCAGTATCCGGCTGAAACCGGGTAAATCTTTTATTGCCTATGATGCAATAACCATTGCGTTACGCGTACTGGCCATTGTATTCCTGCTGGGCTTTTTACATTTCCTAAGCCTGGAACTGATTGTTGTTTTTGGATTCAAAACCGGCTTCCTGTTCTTAACAACCATTGTGGTATTGCTTCGGCTGGTGGCTTATGGGTTTAATTTTCCTTTCGACTATTCCAAGCTGCCCATTTATGATCCGTCGATCTACGCATCCAATGCATTATACCCATCACTGGGCGACCTGCTGGTGAATGCCATCCTGCTATTCTGGCTGATTGATTTTTTCAAAAACCATTCCGATGATAAAAGCTGGTGGCGCAATCCGATCCCTTCGCGGATACGGGATTATGGCAACCCTGTAGTGCTAACCCTTACCGGGTTTTACCTGGTGGGTATCATCAAAAGCCTGGTACAGGATTCCAAAATATCAACCGATGTTACCAATTTTTTCAGCCTCAGTATTTACAGCCTGGTTTCTTTTGTGATTCTTTGCTTCCTGGTGCTGAGCTTTTTTACTTTATCACAGATCCTGCTCAAGCCTTTGATCAGTCGCCAGTTTCCCCTGCTGCAACAGGTGATAGCTGCAGTACTAACCGGTTTTGTGTATATCCTGCTGTTCATCAAAGCATCCAATATACCGGTTTACCTGCTGGTACTGCTTTGGCTGGTAGGTTATCTCTCGCTTTTGTATTTCCGGAAAACAGATCTGCAGATACCCCTGCTGCGGTCTAACTTTTTCATTTTCTGGGTCATGCTTTTTGCCCTTTCCATTGCCGCTATGGTCATGTACCAGAACCGGGTAACCGAATTTGCACAACGCAAACGCATTGCGGAGAAACTGGCCTTACAGACAGATCCTTCGGGGGAAAACCTTATTAATATTGCTGCCACCAATTTCGACGACCAGTTCCTGCGACAGAATTTTCATCGCTTTCAGAGCGAATTCTCCAATAAATTCATCAAGGATAGTCTGATCAGTCAGAATTTCTCCGGCTACCTGAATAAATACGATACCCGTATTTATACATTCGATAGCCTCTATCACCCTTTGTACAATGAGGATTCCACCAATTACGCGGCCATTAAAACCATTATCCTCAATCAGGCCCGGCCAACGGTGATTCCGGAAGTGTACAGCTATGAGAATGCCAATGAAGGGTTCAGTTATTTGTACCAGAAGGAAATACGCGACCGGAATCATACACTGGGGTATCTCTATGTGATCATCAAATCCAAGCGTTACAAAAGTGAAGCCTTATACCCGGAACTATTCAACCAGGCACAGGATCTTTCTTCGGATCTGAATACGAATTATGCTTATGGGGTGTACAAAAACGGGCGCCTCATCAATCATTTCAACAACTATAGCTTCCCCACACAACTCAACCGGAAGCATATCCCCGAATTTGAATTTACCTACCGGGATGTGGGCGATTACAGCGAACTCTGGTACAACAGCGGGGGGGAGAAGCAGGTATTACTGGTGAAACGCAATACCTGGGTGATGGAATTCCTGACCCTGTTTGCGTATTTATTCTGTTCATTCCTGTTTGTGATTTTCCTTTTCCATCTCGGGAACCAGGTATTGCGTACCCGTTTCCGGATGGAAGCCATACGGAAGATTTTCCGGCTCAATATCCGCTCACAGATCCAGGCCACCATTATTTTCCTGAGTGTGTTTTCTTTTATCGTGATTGGTGTGGCCACCATTTCTTTTTTCATTGTACGGTTTAACCGCAGTAATGAAGAACGGCTGTCCAAATCCATCCAGGTGATGGCCAATGAGCTGAGCAGTAAAATGTATGCACAGATCAGTTTCGACGATGTGCTTACCGTACACAACCTGGGCGTGACCGGTGGCAGCGGATTGGAAAGAACCATTGCCGAAATATCCGATCTGCACGATGTGGATATCAATTTTTATGATATGCACGGCGATCTCCGTGCGTCTACCCAGCCATATATCTACAATAAACACTTGTTGAGTGAAAAAATGGAGCCGCTGGCATACCAGCAATTGCAATACGGCCACGGCATCCGTTACATACAATCGGAGCGTGTGGGTGGATTTGAATACCTGAGTATTTATGTACCGCTGACCGATGAAAACGGAAGTCATTTTGCCTACCTCAATATTCCTTATCTCAATTCCCAGAGCGAGCTCAACCAGGAGATATCGGGTTTCCTGGCTACACTCATTAACCTGAATGCATTCATATTCCTCATAGCTGGTGCCATTGCATTTTTCCTCACCAACCGCATTACCCATTCTTTCAGTTTAATCGGGGAGAAAATGCAGGAAATGAACCTGGGTCAGCATAACCAGGAAATTACCTGGAACCGCGATGATGAGATTGGTATGCTGGTGAAAGAATACAATAAGATGGTGAAAAAGCTGGAGCAGAGCGCCCAGGCGCTGGCACAAAGCGAAAGGGAAGGGGCCTGGCGTGAAATGGCCCGGCAGGTGGCGCATGAGATCAAGAACCCACTTACGCCCATGAAGCTCAGTATCCAGTATCTCCAGAAAGCCATACTCAACGGGGCTCCCAATGTAAAAGACCTCACTTCACAGGTGGCTGTTACCCTGATTGAACAGATTGATCAATTGGCCAAGATAGCGGGTGATTTCTCGCAGTTTGCCAATATCGGCAATGCCCGCATGGAATTATTCGATCTCCGTGATGTGATTGTCTCCCTGGTTCAATTGTACAGCACCAATCCCCGTGTACGGCTCGATTGGCAGGCGCCTGCAGAGCCCCTGCTGGTTTATTCCGATAAAGTGCAGATGAACCGTCTGTTCACCAACCTGCTGCAGAATGCCGTGGAAGCGCAGGAAGATCCGGATGCAGTGGTACAGGTGGGCATTGGCTGGCAACTGGAAGAAGAGACATTTATCCTCTCGGTCAGCGATGATGCCGGTGGCATACCCGTAGCGATGCAACACAATATTTTCACCCCCAATTTTACCACCAAATCATCGGGTACCGGCCTCGGACTGGCCATGTGTAAAGGCATTGTTGAGAAAGCCAATGGGCAGATCTGGTTTGAAACAGCTGAAGGAAAGGGTACTACATTCTTCATCCGCCTGCCCCGTGCACGAGCATAAGCGACTTATCGTTTGCTGT
>JAACZQ010000115.1 GCA_009996675.1 Chitinophagaceae bacterium | reverse complement strand
ATATCGTATTTTTTTGAGTTGTTCGTCAATGGGCCTTTAGAATGTTACGCTTACGCCAATATTGAAGTTTTTCTGGTTATTGGGGTAGTTACCGTAATCAATACCAAACGCCGTGTTTGAACCACCCAGTTCGGGATCCAGTCCGGTATACTTGGTAATGGTGAACAGGTTTGCCGCCTGTACATATACCCTGAATTTATCAATACCCCATTTTTTCAGGGTTGCTGATGGTACAGTGTATCCAAGTATGAAGGACTTACAACGCAGGTAAGAACCATTCTCCATATAATAGGAGTTAACCACTCCATTGTTACTGAAGTTTGATTCGTTTTCTGCAATCGGTGTTTTGGCCGACTTATTGGAAGAGGTCCAGGAATTATACAGCAGATCCTTGCTCTTTACACCCTGGAAAGAAGGATAGAAATCGGTCCAGTAACGTACATAGTTGATCACATCATTACCAAATGAACCATACAGGAACATCGATAAATCAAAGTTCTTGTAAGAAGCATTCAGGTTGATACCCGTGGTAAAATCAGGATTCGGGTTACCGAAGAAAGTACGGTCGGCATCCGTGATTTTATTGTCACCATTGATATCGGCATACTTAAAGCGACCTGGCGCAGCAGCATCCTGTGCGGGTGACTTACTTACATCAGCCGCATCGGAGAACAGACCAACCACTTTGTATCCGTAGAAAGCACCAATGGGGTTACCCACCTGGTTACGAACAAAATCGCCGATACGGGATCCGCCGGAAGTAAAATACTGACCGGGGATATCGGCAATATTACTCTTATAGGTAGTAAACACAACACCTACATCATATTTGAAATCACGGGAACCGGTACCATGATAGGTCAGGGAGATATCCCAACCCTTATTGGTTACGTTACCAATATTCACCACCGGCAGTGATGCACCACCTACCGTAGCAGGGGCCTGATCGGTAAACAACAGACCATTGATCTTCTTCTGATAGTATTCTACAGACAGGTCGATCTTGCTCTTGAACAATACCGCATCAAAACCTACGTTGGTCAGGATATTCTCTTCCCATCCGGTCCTGGGGTTACCAATACGGGTTTGGATGAAACCCTGTACCGTACCAGTGCTGGTACCATTGATATCGTAATAAGCATTACCCGGACCACCACCATATAAGCTGAAAGCATTGGCGGGATCTACGTTCAACTGGTTACCCAGTTTACCCCAGCTGCCTTTCAGTTTGAGATCATTGATCCAGCTAACATCTTTCATGAATGATTCGCGCGACATCCTCCAGCCCAGTGAGAAAGAAGGGAATACACCATATCTTCTTTCCGGACCAAAACGGGAAGAACCATCCCGACGTACAGTGGCACCCAGGAGGTATTTATCGTTGTAAGCATAGTCAACACGACCAAACAAAGAATACAATGAGTTCTGGTATACATAGCTGTAGTTGGTAAATCCGGAAGAACCGTTGTTCAGGATCCGGAAATCGGGGCTGTTGGAGAACAGACCCAGCGCACCACCACCTACACCACGACCATAAGACTCAACTGCTTCTACACCTGCCAGTGCACGAACACTATGCTTTTCGGCGAAGATATTGTTGTAACTAATGGTATTGGTAAATGTATACTGCCTGTTATAACCGGCATTTTCACTGAAAGAGTTGGAACCGTTGTTTTCCGCATTTTCATACGTACGGTAGCCGAAATTATAATAGTAGAAATTATCCACGGTACCACCGAAAGAAGTACGGGCTGTGAAATGATCGAGGAAGTCAACTTCCGCAAACACATTACCCTGGATGGTCCAGGAATAACCTTTATTGTCCTTCGCACGCATACGCATAGCCACCGGATTCTGGGCATTACCCAAACCTTTGGCTGCTGTACCGGCAAAACCGCCATTGATATCGTATACAGGAATGATGGGTTGCTGACGGTAACTCATGGAGATTTCATTACCCTCACTCTGGTTACCGATCTGTGGGTTATCCCTGCTGAAGATGAACAGGTTCTCACCTACACGGATATTGTTTTTAATGTTGAAAGTGGTATTCACACGGGCTGAATAACGTTTCAGGTACGTATTCATCAGTGTACCCTGCTGGTTGAAATAACCCAGTGAGAACAGGTAAGTGTTTTTATCATTACCACCACTGGCTGTAATGGTATGACTCTGGATCATTGCAGGTTTAAAGATTTCATGAAACCAGTCGGTGCCGGTTTTATTGGCACGCACAATCTGGTAAATAGGTCTGCTGAAATCAATATTATACAGGGAAGGGTCGGTAGCAGGGCTGGTGCCAACAATACCAGCTGTACCACCGGCCTGGATATAATCGGGCAGTGTTGGATTGGCGCCCGTACCATATTGGGGATGCGTTAAAGTCTGACCAGAATTTTTCAGTGCCAGCCAGGTGAGGTTAGCCATCTCCGGCGAATTCAGCAGGTTGAAGGGGTTGCCACCGGGAGGACGTTGTGTACCCACATAAGCGTCGTAGGTAACACTGGCGCGGCCAGATTTACCTCTTTTGGTGGTTACAATGATTACACCGTTCGCACCACGTACCCCATAAATAGAAGCAGCACCGGCATCTTTCAATACCTGGAGCGACTCAATATCATTGGGGTTGATATCACGTATACTACCCTGTACACCATCAATAATGTACAAAGGATCAACGTTACCAAAGTTGGTGATACCGCGGATACGAACATTACTACCCGCACCCGGAGAACCGGAAGTAATTACGTTTACACCGGCTGCACGGCCCTGCAGCATTTGTTCAGGACTACCAGCAGGCACTGCTTTCAGATCCTTAACACTTACCACAGACACCGAACCGGTAATGTCTTTTTTACGTTGGGCAGAATAACCTGTTACCAACACTTCATTCAACTGATTGGTGGTTTCAGTAAGTGCAAAATTAAGGGTGGCTTTTCCGGCTACTGCTTGTTCAATAGCTTCGAAACCTACCACAGTTACCACCAGTACGGCATTATTGTCTTTAACACCAATGGTAAACACACCTTCCTGGTTCGTAAGCGCCACCGTTGTAGTACCCTTCACCGTAATAGTAGCACCACCAATAGCCTGACCATTGGCCTTGTTGGTAACCTTACCAGTAACGGATTTTTGAGCAAAAACAGTGAAGCTGAAGAACACAAGAAAAAGTGCAAACAAGGAGGACCTTGCAAGCAAAACGATTTTCGTTGGCATAGCAAATAGGGTTGTTAGTTAGAAGAAAAATCAGATTCATAACGAATTTATAACGATTTGTTAATGCCTTACAGGCGTTTTTTAACAATTTATAATACCATTTTGACTATTATAATATGTACATAATACACAGATCAATGCTATACACCTATATCTACAATGGATACTATACGTGCAAAAGCTCTTCCTGACTGGAATACAGGCAGATAAGCTTTAAAAAACTATTTTCACAGTGAAAACAAGATGGAAGATGGATGGAAGAAAATGCTTGTACTATTTTACCCTGCTCCTCGGCCTTTCCTGCCGGTCCAGGCCGGAAAACACCCCCAATGCACCAATACAAAGCACTACAATTCAATGGATTGACAGCAACCTGGCACTGGGCAATATAGCCATGGGAGATACGGCTCTGATCGGCTTCCGGTTCCGGAATACCGGAGACCATCCGCTGGTTATTCGCCAGATTCAAACCGACTGCAGTTGCAGCAGCAGCACCGGCCCGGAGCAACCGGTTTTACCGGGTGATACCGGTACTATTCACTTACGATTCGATACCCGCAAAAGCATCACCGGCAGTTTTTTCAAACAGGCGCAGGTAACAGCCAATACAGCGCCTAAAGACCATTTTATACTCCGCTACAAAGGCGAAATCACGGGACACAGGTGAGATTGCGGATCGCAGATGTCAGATCTCAGATGTCAGATCTCAGATCTTTGATTTTTTGATCTTTGATTTTTTGATTTACGGGGAAATAGCCAATAGCCAACAGCCAATGCGCTAATGCGCCAACGGCTCCCCTAACCCCTAACACCTAACACCTAACGCCTAATACCTAATACCCAATGCGCCAACACGCCAACGCGCCAACCTCCAACCTACAACCTCCAACCTCCAACCGCTACCCGCTACCCCTTCCTCAACTCTTCCACCGCATGATTCGCGGCACGGGCGGTGAGGGCCATGAAAGTAAGCGAGGGATTCTGGGTGCTGGTAGACGTCATGCATGCGCCATCGGTCACATACACATTCTTACACTGGTGTAACTGGTTATAACCATTCAGTAAGGAAGTTTTAGGATCACGCCCCATGCGAACCCCACCCATTTCATGGATATCCAGTCCGGGCGCCTGTTTACTATCATTGGCACTGATATGGGTACAGCCGGCAATCTCCAGCATGGCTTTACCCTGCTCCAGAAAATCCTTCAACAGTTTTTCATCATTCTCATCATAGTCCACCGAAGTAATCAGCTGCGGAATACCCCATGCATCGGTTTGATCCTTGCTCAGTCGCACATGATTGGAGGCTTTGGGAATGGTTTCGCCCTGCATCATCATAAAAATACCCCAGTCACCCGCTTCACTGATGGCATCCTTAAATCCGGCACCAATACCATCGGCCCCGGCCCGGCCCCTACTCGCACTGAAATGCACCATATAGCCACGCAGAAAATCCATCTCCTGTTTGTACACATTCCTGAAATTGGGCATCATCACCTGTGTGGGTCTGCGGCCATAGTAATATTGA
The DNA here is from genome assembly GCA_009996675.1 of Chitinophagaceae bacterium. Taxonomy (GTDB): domain Bacteria; phylum Bacteroidota; class Bacteroidia; order Chitinophagales; family Chitinophagaceae; genus Sediminibacterium. The sequence goes on along the minus strand of JAACZQ010000115.1, from coordinate 6,957 downwards.
TCATCCGGACCATCATAAGAAGCATACAGACTGCCCCGGTAATTATGAAAAGCAATAAACTTACCCAATAGCCCATGATCATTCCCCAACCCTTCCGGAAAACGGGAGGAGGTAGAATTCAATAAAATAAGATTGGTATTGAGACAGGCGGCATTCACAAAAATGATGCGCGCAAAATATTCGGTAGCAGCATGGGTAACCGTATCAATGACCCGAACACCCGTGGCCCTGCCCAATTGCTCATCATATATAATGGAATGGACCACTGAACCCGGACGAAGGGTCAGATTACCCGTCTTCGCCGCCCAGGGAATGGTGGAACTATTGGAACTGAAATAACCACCAAAGGGACAACCCCTTTCACAAAGGTTGCGGGCCTGACATTGGGTTCTCCCCTGCTGTATATGAATATCCCGGGGCTGGGTCAGGTGCGCACAACGGCCCTGGATGACATAGCGATCTTTGTAATGCGCCATCAGCTTTCGCTGCATTTCCTTTTCCACACAATTCATTTCCCAGGCCGGTAAAAAATCACCATCAGGCAAAGTCTCCAATCCATCGGTATGCCCACTAATACCCGCAAATCTTTCAACATGGGTATACCAGGGAGCCAGGTCATCGTAACGGATGGGCCAGTCAACCGCAAAACCATCCCGTGCAGGGCCTTCAAAATCAAATTTACTCCAGCGCTGTGTTTGCCTGGCCCATAACAGCGACTTACCGCCCACCTGATAGCCACGGATCCAGTCGAAAGGTTTCTCCTGGATATACGGATGTTCCTGATCCTTCACAAAAAAATGCTGACTGGCTTCGCTGAAAGCATAGCACCTGCCAACAATCGGATTATCCTTGGCGATGGCCAAAGGCATTTCCCCACGATGCGGAAAATCCCAGGGGTTCTTGGTGGCAGTGGGATAATCTTTCAGGTGCACCACATCTTTACCCCGCTCCAGTAACAAAGTTTTCAATCCCTTTTCACAAAGTTCCTTAGCAGCCCAGCCACCACTGATCCCTGATCCGATAACAATAGCATCGTAAGTATGCTGTGCTTTTCCTTTGGTATTAACATGAATGGTATCCGGCATAATGATAGGGTATTAAAGTAATGATGATTTAAATACTTATGGTTTAGCAACAGTCAGTGTTTGATTGTGCTGAATAATTTTTTGCAGATTGGAGACAGAAGTATGGGATCGGTATCCATCAGCATCCGTATGTTTCACATAATCCAGTAATTGATCGATGCTGGAACTTGCTACATGCAAGCGGGTATCCGCCGATGCGTAATAAATATACACGGTACCATCCGCATCCATGATCCAGCCATTGCAAAACAAAACATTCGGCACATCACCCGCTCTTTCCTCACCACTGGGCGCCATAAAATAGCCGGCTGGCTGATAAATAACACGGGTAATATCGGCCAGGTCGGTCATAAACAGGTATAAAACATAACGCAACCCCGCCGCAGTTTGTCTGACACCATGTGCCAGGTGCAACCAGCCTTCCGCTGTTTTCAGCGGTGCCGGACCCAGTCCGTTTTTAACTTCATACACCGTATGGTATTTCTTGGGTTGAATGATGAATTCTTCCGTGATCACAGCATTGGTAATATCCTTGCAATAACCGAGGGCAATGCCGCCCCCAGTACCGGTTTCAATAAAATCATCCTGTGGCCTCGTGTAGAAAGCATATTGTCCGTTCACCCATTCGGGATGCAACACCACATTTCTTTGCTGCGCCGACCGGGTCACCAGATTCGGTAAACGTTCCCATTGCTGCAGATCCCTGGTCCGAATAATACCACATTGTGCTATCGCCGCAGTTTGATCGCTGCCGGGCGCATCGGTATTTCGGTATTCCACACAAAACAAACCATAGACCCAACCATCCGCATGTATCACCAGCCGCATATCATACAGATTGGTTTCGGTATCGCTTAATTCGGGGATGTCCAGGGGCTTTTCGCGGAAACGAAAGCCCGCTGTACCCGCTTTACTGCCCGCAATGGCAAAAAAAGATTTCCGGTCAGCAGCTTCCACACGGGTCACCAGAATATATTCATCTTTCCAGCGGATAGCTCCGGCATTGAAAACAGCATTGATCTGAAAACGTTCCTGTAAAAATGGATTGGTAACCGGATCCAGGTCGTATCGCCAGTGCAAGGGCGTATGCGCAGCAGTCAATACCGGATACTGGTACCTTTTGAAAATACCATTACCCAATGCTTCCGGTTCATTGGGCTGCTGTAACAATGCGTTACTGGCAGCCTGCAAATGCATCCATCGTTCCTTGAATAACTGGCTCATCATATTGACTAAGTTTAAGATCAGTTTTCCAGTCGGTTCCACCAGGTTTTTCTGAGTATCAGTATCACAATCACCAATACCACACAAACAATCAGCAGGGGCAGCTGCATCCACAAAATCAGGTACATGGGTAATAAGGTCAGACAAAGCTGTCCCACAATACCCAACACTACATTCAGCATATCCCGCTTACAATCGCCATTGGGTTGAAAATGGGGATCATCCTCCTCACGCACCCATTGAAGCACCGGTTTCCAAAACCCCCAGGGCTTCACCGTTGTATAAAATGTTTTCAGAACGGTTCTCTCAACCGGAGGTGCCGTATACGTACCGGCAAAAGCCCCGGCCAGTGAAATCAGGAAGAGCACGGGCCAATAGTACAATGGCATACCCGTTACACAGAAAGGAAGAATCAAAGAAGCAGCAATACCGGTTACCATACCCCAATAAAAACCATGCGCATTAAAACGCCACCAATACCATTTCAACAGGTTGGATGCAATATAGCCACCATACAAAGCACTCACGATCCAGAATAAGATAGTATTGATATCCTCCAGAAAAAAACCGCCAATGATCCCAATCACCACCGTTAATGCACCAACGAGATAATTCACATAAATAACCCTTTTTTCAGAAGCCAGCGGATTCAGGTATTTGAGATAAATATCGTTTACGATATAAGCCTGCGCTGCATTCAGGGTACCGGAGAAAGTACCCATAAACGCACCCAATAAACCCGTAACCACAATACCCATCACCCCCACCGGCAGAAATCCATTAATCACCGCAGGAAGTATTTTTTCAAAATCGGTACCCGTTGCGCCGGCAAGATCCAGCTGCTGAAAATACAACAAGCCCAGTACCGTTAAGCCTGTAATGAGTGTATAACGAATGGGCAATAAGATCACCGAAACAAAGCCACTCATTTTCGAAGCATCTTTGGGAGAGCGGGTCGACAAAATCTTTTGCATATCGTAATTGGGTGCCGGACCCGCCAGACTGGCAAATACACCCTTGAAAAGCATCATCATGAAAAACAACCCAAACAACCCAAACCCATCTTTCTCTATTTTAAGCATGGCATCGGGCAACAAAGGCTGCCAGTTCAGGTCCAGCTTCCATCCAAAAAAGGGATTGTTCCAACCAGCCGGAACAGACAATGATTGTGCGCGTAAATGTCCCGCAGCAATCACACCCACCGATATACAGGCAATGGTCATGATTACATATTTAATGAGATCGCCCAATACAATACTGTGCATGCCCCCAAGTATGGCATAAAACATGGCAAACAGGGTGAATACAATACCATACAAATGGGGCACATACTGCGGTGCCACCGCAAAGGGTACATAGGGTTCAACAACCGACCAGGGAATAAAGACTTCCATGAATTTGCCCAGTCCTACAAAACCATAAGCCAGAAAACCAAAACAACTGAGCAGAGCAAAAACAACAACAATGGCATGGGAAGCCGTTACACCCGGCCCCCGGGTACCAAAACGGGTAGCCAGCCATTCCGCACCGGTAGTGGCATTGGAGCGCCGCAACCATTTGGACAGAAACATCATCAGAAAAACCTGGTTGAATACGGGCCATAACCAGGGAATCCAGATACTCTTCAGACCGTACACAAAACACAGGGCTACCATCCACATGGTACCACTGATATCAAACATATCCGAAGCATCACTCAAGCCCAATAAGTACCAGGGCAATTGTTTACCCCCCATCAGGTAGTTCAGCTTGTTCTCCCTGGCTTTTTTCCGGTAATACCAACCCACCAATAACATGGCTAATAAATACAGGGCCGTAATAAAAAGGTCAATGGCTTGCAATTTCATAGGTTCAGGCTTGAAGCATCGCGCTGATAATACCCTTGTTGAGCAGGGATTGATCAGACAATAACATGATTGAAAATATGAATATTGATACAAGCAAGAGCAGGAATCTTGTCGTCCTTGCAGCTAACAGCAGCCCATACCTGTCTGTATTAGTATCCTCCCTGCCGTACGGCAGAAAAGATGGGCATGGCTTATCGGCTAATGGCGGCAGCATCGCTGTTGACACGATTTTCTTTTGATAATCAGTGTTTTCTACAAATAAATGTATCAGCCCAAGCAGCGATTTTGTAATACTTTTTTGTCTATTTTTTGTACCTTTTTTGATCGAATACTGAAAATTGGATTTAATTTCAGGCATTACGATCTGATAAACAGTTAGAAGTCAACCTGCTATTACTAATGTTTTTTTGAGCATTAACAGGTACTTCCTTTCTGCTTACAGTTCACCATCATCAAAACGAAGCGCTTTGCCGATACAGAAAAACATACTCAGGGAAATCACGCCATTAACCCAATCCGATTGCTTTACCGTTTTCAGTCGCACTAAAACAGAATTCGATTTCCCCGTACACTACCACGAAGAATTTGAACTGAATTTCATCCGCAATGCCAAAGGAGTTAAACGGGTAGTAGGTGATCATATCGAAGAAATCGGCGACCTCGAACTGGTGTTAATCGGACCCAACCTGCAGCATGCCTGGTTTACGCACAAATGCAAAAGCCATGATATCACCGAAGTCACCATACAATTCCACAAAGACCTCTTCGATGATCGCTTCCTGCGCCGCAACCAGCTTACATTCATCCGGAATATGCTGGAAAAATCCTTAAGGGGAATTTTGTTTTCCTATGAAACAGCCCAGCTCTTATCCAACCGACTGCTACGACTCGATAAAAAAGACGGATTTGAATCAGTACTGGAATTAATGTCCATCCTCCATGAACTATCCTTATCCCGACACACCCGAATTCTCTCCAACTCCACTTTCAATAACATGGAGCAGATTTCCTACAACAGCCGGCGCATTGAAAGGGTCATGGAATACATGAACCAGCATTTTCAGAAATCCATCTCCCTGGCAGAAGTAGCCAACTTAACCAATATGGCAGAATCGGCATTCAGTCGCTTTTTCAAAGCCCGTACGGGCATGACTTTCATCGACAGCCTGACAGAGATCCGGCTCGGACATGCTTCGCGTATGCTGATCGACACCACGCAATCCATTGCAGAAATAGCTTACGAAAGCGGATTTAACAATATCTCCAATTTCAACCGCATATTCAAGAAAAAGAAAGGCTGTACACCCAAGGAATTCAAAGAAAGCTATTCCGCAGAAGTGAGGGTGTTTTTTTAAGCATGAAGACTATTAAAACAACTATGCTGTAGAAAAATGATGATCGCCACAGATGCACAGATGAAGAAGAATAATCTGTGCATCTGTGACCAACAACTAATCCTCCGTTACTGCTTCCCAAACCTGCACCAGCTTCACCAATACCTCCACTGCTTTCTCCATATCAGACACCCCAATCCATTCATGCTTGCTGTGTATGGCTTGCATACCGGTAAATATATTCGCGCAAGGCAACCCCATAAAACTAAGCCGGTTGCCATCGGTACCACCGCGGATGGGTTCTTTCACCACTGTCAGTCCGCATTGCTCATAAGCAGTCATGGCATGTGCAATGATGTTCGGATGTTGATCCAGCACTTCCCGCATATTCCGGTATTGCTCCTTTACTGTGAACTGGTATGTTGCACCGGGATATCCGGCCATCACCTGATCAACAATCCCGCGCAGTGTGGTTTCATGTGCTGCTAAGCGGCTGGTTTCAAAATCACGGATGATGAATTCCAGCACAGTTTTTTCAGCTATCCCCTGCACCTGAACCGGATGAATAAAACCCTGCCTCCCCGAAGTGGTTTCAGGACTCAGCGTTGTCCTGGGTAAAGCAGCCAATATATACCCCGCAATTTTCAGGGCATTCACCAGCTTCCCTTTGGCATAACCCGGATGCGCGCTTACCCCTTCAATGGTAATGCTCACCCCATCGGCACTGAAAGTCTCATCTTCCAGTGTACCACAGGCACCTCCATCCAATGTATAGGCTACAGCAGCCCCCAACCGCCCTAAGTCAACTTTATCGGTTCCCCTGCCCACTTCTTCATCCGGGGTAAATAACAAACGAATGGTACCATGCGAAATCTCAGGATGCCGAACCAGGTAATGGGCCATATCCATTATAATGGCCACTCCACTTTTATCATCTGCTCCCAATAAAGTAGCGCCACTGGCAGTAATAATAGCTTTGCCAATATGTTGTTGCAAATAGGGATAGTCAGCTAAACGAATAACCTGCGAAGCATCATCCGGCAATACAATATCCTCGCCCAGATAATGATTATGCAAAATAGGTTTAACACCCGTTCCGCTACAATCGGGTGCGGTATCAACATGACTGCAAAAACAAATCACCGGGACCTGTTTATCGGTATTGGCAGGAATGGTGGCATACACATAGCCATAATCGTCGGTATACACATCCAATAATCCCATTGTCAGCAATTCCTGGTACAGCAGTTGTGAAAGGTTTTTCTGCTTAGCCGTGCTGGGAGAGCTGTCACTGGATGGATCGCTCTGCGTATCAATCTGAACATAACGGAGAAATCGTTCCGTTACGGTATGCTGGTAAGAATCAATCATGTATGCAATGTAAGCAAGATAACGGCATGGGAATGCTTGCAAAGCCCAGGAAATATAACTAACTTAACTTGTTGTGTTATTTCGTTATTCAAAAAA
>JAACZQ010000114.1 GCA_009996675.1 Chitinophagaceae bacterium | reverse complement strand
TCAAAGCTTTTTTCCCGTTTGTTTATTCGCCATATACTGATCCAATGCTTTCTGGTATTCTTTGGCATAGCGGTCATGCTCGGCATAATTGCTGCTGAAATGATGATACCCGCTGAAATCACTTTTCGCCACAAAAAATAAATAATCAGTGCCCGGGGCATCCAGTACAATATCTATGGTTTTGGGAGCAGGGGTACAAATGGGACCAGGCGGCAATCCGGGTTTGCGATAGGTATTATAGGGTGAGGGATTGCTCAGGTATTTTTCATAAATACGGGTGAGGGTAAAATCCTTCATGGCGTACTTAATGGTCGGACAAGCCTGTAAAGCCATTTTTTTACCCAGCCGGTTCAGGTATACACTCGCGATTTTGTATTTATCGCTGTCAAAATTGGTTTCTTCTTCTACAATGGAAGCCAGGGTATAGATTTCTTCCGGACTAAGGCCTTTGGCTTTTGCTTTGGCAAGGCGGTTATTTTTTTGCCAGAATGATGCACTGTTATCCGCTAATTTCTGAATGATTTTGGTGAGTGGGGTATTCCAGTAAAAGATATAAGTGTCGGGTATAATGCGGGTGAACAAGAGGGCTGTATCTGTCTGGAACTGCCTGAGCGAATCGTTGGAACTGATGAATGCCATTACAGTGGCTGAATCGGTTGAGAATTGTTTGCCGATGAGTTTGGCCAGGTCTTCCCGGGTTCTGATTTTGTTGATCACCAGTTTCATTTCAGCCAGCCGTCCATTTTTAATCATACGGGCGATCTGAAATGCGCTTTGTCCCTGTTTTACCTCGTATTTGCCGGGTCTGATTTTTTTCCAGCTGCCCAATACAACGCCGGCTAATTGCAGTCCGGCAGAACTGTTGGTGATTTTATCCTCCCGCAGGATACGCATCACAGTGCTTTTATCGGCACCTTCCGGAATAATAAAATAGCGGCTCTTTTCCTCGAATGCGGTTGCCGGTCCCATAACCAGCCAGGCGATAATGCCTCCCAGTGCAAGCAGGAAAACCAGGACCAGAACAAGCATTTTTTTCATGACAACAAAATAAACAAAAAACCCTGTCTGACGAGCAGGCAGGGTTTTTCAAATACGATTTATCAGTTATTTTTTACCGGTATCGGGTGTTGCGGTAGCGGTATTGGCTGGTGTGGTTGCTGCTGGAGCAGGTGCATTGGTGGTGGTATTAACCTTTTGCAGCAATGAGTTACTATTGCCGGTGCTTACACCTCCTTTCAGGAACAGGGAAGAAGTGAGTGCCAGCACACCAATGATACCGGCAAACAGCCAGGTACCTTTTTCCAGTACATCGGTGGTTTGCTTCACGCCCATGAACTGGTTGCTCAGTCCACCTACATTACCGGAAAGACCGCCACCTTTGGGGTTCTGGATCAGTACTACAAAACCAAGGGCCGCACAGGCTATTACGATCAGAATCAGAAACAGAATTGTCATGTTAAATGCCTTTTAATTGTTCAATCTTGCCCGCAAAATAAGCGGATTTTTCAGGATTTATAAAACTTAATTTGATGTATAGCTGGATGGCTTTTTCCGTCTGGCCTTGCTTTTCCAGTACTTCAGCCATTGTTTCCGTAACCACTTCGCGGGATTCATTGGAATTTTCTGCAATGAGTACCACGGCTTTTTCCAGATCAGTATCGGTACCCAGGTCGGCAGGATTGGGATGTTTCATCTGTTTCAACCAGTCGGTGAACTTGCGTAGCTGATTGGTGAGTTTATCCTGTGAAACCTGGTTCAGGTCGATCTTAATCCCCTGGGAAGCAAAATAATCAATGGTATGCAGGCGTTTTTCCGGAATAATCTCCAGTTGGTCGGTTTCCGCAACCGGTTCCTTGAAAGAAGCCAGCTGATCGGATAAGATAGCAGCGATCTTGGCATCCCCCTCGGAAGCAGTATCAATGGCTGTTTCATCACCTGTATCATCTACCTCGGGATCATTGTCGGCCAGTTCCGTGGGATTGATGGAGCGGATCATTTCACGAACCCGTTCCATGGTGGGTATTTCCAGGGCCGTAGCTGTAACCGGTTGATGCGCAGTTGCAGGCGTATCAATGTCTGCCACTTCCTGCGCTTCTTTTTCCAGCAATCCGTTCAGCCAGCGGGTATTGGGCACCAGCAGGGCCGCTTTACCCCAATGGCGCGGATCATCGCTATCCTGTGCCCGGTGTGCTGCCAGCAAGAGCTGTGCAGGGGCAAAATAAGGATACCGACTGGCTAAATCCTCCAATGCTGAAGCAGGTATGGCCCGCAACGAAGATGCTCCCGTAAGATGTTGCAGCGCCTGCTGCCGGATCAGGTTCATGGGTCTAATGTACAACTTGATTACCAGTTGGAAAAAATGCGGTTGAATATCTCATCTGTGAGGTTACGCACCACTTCATCCAGCAACTGACCTTCGGCCTGGGTAAGGGTCAGGTTAGCAGAAAAATCGAAGTTGCGGGA